>DAIMIM010000229.1:0-5734 GCA_036722755.1 Caldimonas sp.
GTTGGCGCCGTCGCGTTCGGCGATCCAGCAGGCCTCGCGGCGCGCGTCGAGCTGCTCGACGAAATCGGCGCCGATCCGCGCGACTAGCGCCTCGAAGCGCATGTCCCATCCATATTCCTCGGCGTAGAGCGCGCCGTGCCGCTCGACCACCCAGCCCAGGTCGCCATGGCGCAAGGGCCGCAGCAGCCAGGGCGACGCTGTGCGCGGGCCTTCGGCGAGCAGCGTTTCGATGCTGCGCATCGCTTCGACCAGGGCGCGCTGCTCGGTCTCGCTCAGGCTGCCGAGCAGGGCGCCGACGCTTGCCTCGCTTTTCCGGTCGAGCGGTGCGAAGGCGCGTTTGCCGGCGGCGGTGAGCTGCAGACGAAGATGCCGTGCATCGTCGGTGGAGCGCTCGGCGCGGATCAGCCTGGCCGTCTTCAGGCGTTGCAGCAGCCGGCTGAGATAGCCGGGATCGAGGTCGAGCTCGCGCGCGAGCTCGGCGGCCGTGGTCTGGTCGCGGTGCGCGAATTCCCAGAGCAGGCGCGATTCGGCCAGGCTGAACCGCGTGTCGGCGAGACGCTCGTGCAGCACGCCGATGCGTCGCGTGTAGAACCGGTTGAAGCGCCGGATCGCGGCCGTTCTCGGCGTGGACGTCGTGTTCATGGGGCAAAAGCCACTGCGATAGAGCAAGGCAGTCGATTCTGCGCAAGACAGTTGCCAAAAGCAATCGATCGATTGCGACAAGCAATGCCCGTTGGCCCATGCGCCGGAAAGACGGTTGCGCACACTACTGTATAAACGTACAGTCTTCAGATGGACGCCGTGCCCGCTCTCGTTTCATCGCCTGCCCCGGCCCGGGCCCGAGCGGCGGAGCCGCTGCCTTCGCGGCCACCCCCGTCTCCGGATCCGCGCGTGCCCGAAACCCTGCATCCCGCTCTCTGGCTCGGCCATCAGCTCGGTCGGAGCGGGGCACAGGCGGTCGGCAGCGGCTTTGCCGCACTCGACGCCGAGCTGCCTGGCGGCGGCTGGCCGCGCCGGGTCTTGAGCGAGCTGCTGCTGCCGCACCCGGGAGTCGGCGAGATCCGCCTGCTGGCGCCGTCGCTGGTCGCCGCGCAGAAGGCCGGCCGCCTGGTGATGGTCTTCGATCCGCCTGCCGGTCTTTCTGCCTGGGCCCTCGACCGGCTCGGCTTCGACGTCGAGCAGCTGCTCGTGGTCAACACCCGTGCCAGAGGGACTCCGGGCGGCGACAGCCTCTGGGCGCTCGAGCAGGCACTCAAGAGCGGCCACGTCGGCGCCGTGCTGGCCTGGTTGCCGCCACGCCTGCGCGCCGAGCGCCTGCGCCGCCTGCAGCTGGCCGCGCACAACCACGACGGCGCCGCCTTCGTGCTGCGCGAGCTGGCCGCCGAAGCGCGCCCCACTGCCTCGCCGCTGCGTCTTTCGCTGCATGCCGATGGCGCCGATCGGCTGCGCGTGCGCGTCCTCAAGCGGCGCGGGCCACCGCTCGAAGCGCCCGTGCATCTGGCGTTGCCGGCGGTGCTCTCTGACGCGGCGCGCCGCCGCTCGGCCAACGCTCGAGAGCGGGTGCGCAGCCTGCGCGAAGCGACCTTCGTCAATCTTGCCTGATGCGCCGTCGTGTCGTGTCCCCGCCGTGCTCTGGATCGCCCTGCATCTGCCCAGGCTGTCGCTCGAATCGTTCGCAGCGACGCTGGCCCGCGGCGCGCCTGCCGCTGCCGCGCGGCCGATCGCGCTGCTCGAGGCGCAGCGCATCGTCAGCGTCAATGCGGCGGCTGAATCGCACGGCGTCAAACCGGGCCTGAAGCGCGCGACGGCGCTCGCGCTCGCGCCGCAGATCGTGCTCGGGCAGGCCGATGCGCGGCGCGACGCCGAGGCGCTTTTGCCGGTCGCCCATGCCGCGCTCGCCTTCACGCCGAGCGTGTCGATGCAGCCGGCGCTCGAGCCCGGCGCCTCGCCCGACACCGTGCTGCTCGAAGTGCGGGCCAGCCTGCGCTACTTCGGCGGCCAGAGCCGTCTCGGCCAGCAGATCGACGCGGCGCTCGCGCCGTTCGGCCATGTCGTGCGCCGGGCCAGCGCGGCGACGGCGCTGGGCGCGGCGATCCTCGCCCGTCTCGAGCCGCCGCCGCAGTGCATCGATCTCGACACGACCCGGCAAGCGCTCGCCGCGGTGCCGGTGTGGCTGCTCGGCCCGGGTCGCGGGCACTGGGACGCCTTGCAGGGCATGGGCCTGCGCCGGCTGGGCGACCTGCTCGGCCTGCCGCGCTCCGGCCTGGCGCGCCGCTTCAGCGAACGGATGCTGATCGAGATGGATGCCGCGTTCGGCCGGCGGCCCGATCCGCGCGAGCCCATCGTCCTGCCGCCGAGCTTCGAAACCCGGCTCGAGTTGTTCGCCCGCGCCGACACCACCGAGCAGGTGCTGCACGGCGCCTCGGTCCTGCTCGAGCGGCTGATCGCCTGGCTGTCGGCACAGCACGCCTTCGTGCGCCGCTTCAAGCTGCTGATGCGCCACGAGGCGCGCTGGCTGGCGTCGCAACGCGAGGGCGATCTCGCGCCGCAGGCGACCATCCTCGAGATCGCGCTGGCCGAGCCGTCGCGCGATAGCGCCCACCTGCTGGTGCTGCTGCGCGAACGCCTGGCCCGCCTGCAGTTGCCGGCGCCGACGCTCGAGCTGTGCCTGCAGGCCGAAGACATCACCAGGCGCGCGCCGCCCAACATCGAGCTCTTCGCGACGCAGAAGAGCGAGCACGAAGGGCTGACACGGCTGATCGAGCGCCTGCAGGCTCGCCTCGGCGTCGGCCAGGTGCAGCGCCTGGTGGCGATGCAAGAGCACCGGCCCGAAAGCGCGAGCGCATGGCGGCCGGCCGATGCCGCCCTGGCCGGCGCGGCGACAGGCGCGGCGCCGGCCAGGCGCACGCGCCGCAAGGCGGCCGCATCATCGGTGGGAGCCGACGGCCCTTGCGATGCCGGTCCTGCCGCGCCGCGCCCGGTCTGGATCCAGGCTCCCGAGCCCCTGGCCGAGAAGGGAGCGAGGCCGCTCTTCGAAGGCCGGCCCTTGCAGCTGCTTTCGGGCCCTGAGCGCATCGAGGCCGGCTGGTGGGACGCGGCCCTGGCCGAGCGCGACTACTTCATCGCCGAGACAGGCGAGGGCGCACTGGTCTGGATCTACCGGGATCGCTTGCCGCTGACGCGAGGCGCGGGCAGCGATGCAGGCGGCGAGGCGGCCGGCTGGTTTCTCCACGGCCGCTTCGGATGAAGGGCCGGCCGGCCGCCGGGCCGCCCCAAGGCCGGCCGCGCCCCCTCGGGGGGCAGCGCCGCGGCGACGCCGCAAGCGTGGGGCCCAATGTTTTCAGCGGCGTTCTTCGCCGACTAGGGTGAAGCCGCGGCGGCGCAGCGAGTCGCTGACCCAGCGCGCGCCGTTGACGCCGCAGAAGAACATGTAGACGGCATAGAAGCCGAGCAGCGCCAGCGCCAGCGCGGCGGTGCGCGAGCTTGCCGTCGGCGCGCCGTTGAAATACGACGAGCTCAGGTAGAAGAGAACGGCGACGACGGCCAGCAGCCACGTGCGACGGACGATCGCCTTGAGCGAGCCGACGAAGAACGCCTGCCACGAGAAGCCCATCTTCACGCGGACGATGTCGCCGTTGGGCGCCTTGAACAAACGATAGGTACTCATCGGACCACCAGCCTCCGTTGTTTTCAACGGCTTCAATCGCGAAGCCCGGAACGTACCGTCTTTGTCGCTAAACGACCAGAAGTGTCGCGACCGATGGCGGTACAAAGTCTGCTTCGGTGGCGTCTCGTGCCGCTGAAGGCGGTGATCGTTTCAAGCACGTCAATGGCGTAACGAGGTGTTCGTCGAAGCGGGGCTTCGACGCCCTGAATCGTCATGCCGAGAGTGGGCGCCGGTGCGTCGCGGCGCCTCAGGCGATGCGCCCGAACCACCAGATCGACAGGCCCGCAGCGAGCGACACAAGCATCGCACCGATCGTGGCCAGCAAGGCGCTGATCTCGGTTTCCTTCTTCTCGACGATGAGGCGCGTGCTGAGCCCCTGATAGACCTTCTTCAGGTCCTGCGCCGTGCCGGCGTAGAAGTAGTCGGCATGGGTCGCGCTGGCGATCTCCTTGAGGGTGACTTCGTCGAGGCGCACGCGCATCGACCAGCCCTCGAAGCCGATCGTCTCGCCTTCCTTGGTGCCGATGCCGACGGTGTAGATGCGCACGCCGCGATCGGCGGCCATCTTGGCCGCTTCGAGCGAGTCGGGACCGGTGGTGCGCTGGCCGTCGGTGAGCAGGATGATCGCCGCCGACGAATACGAGCCTGGCGGCACCGGCTTGAAGTCGGGCCTGGGCTTGTCGGCGGGGCTCGGCGGCATCTCGCGCGCGCCGGTGATCTGCGACAGGTCGATGCCCGCCTCGGGGAAGATCGTCGCCAGCGACAGGACGATGCCGCTGCCGATGGCCGTGCCGCGCTGCAGCTGGAAGCGATCGATCGCCGCATTGACGTCGTCGCGGCTGAGTGTCGGCGCCTGCACGACGGCAGCGGTGCCGGCGAACGAGACGACGGCGATCTTGACGTTGCGCGGCAGCTCGGCGACGAAGCTCTTGGCTGCCTCCTGCGCCGCGACGAGCCGGCTCGGCAGCACGTCGCTCGCCCGCATGCTGCCCGACACGTCCATGGCCAGAACGATCGTCTCCTGCGCCGAGGGCAGCGTGATGAGCACCGCTGGCCGCGACGACGCGAACAGCAGCGTCGACAGCGCCAGCAGCAGCAGCAGCGGCGGCACATGTCGGCGCCAGGCGCCGCCGCGGCCGAGCGCTTGCTTGACGAGGCCGAGGTTGGCGTAGCGCAGCGTCGAGTTCTTGCGCCGCGTCACCAGGAAGACATAGAGCGCGATCAGCGCCGGAACGGCGAGCATCGCCCACAGCATCGACGGCCAGAGGAACGTCATGAACGGATGCGCGCCCATGTCAGCGAGCGTGTTCGCCAATGCTCACGCGGCGGGCCTCACGTGGGCCGGCGCGCCGAAGCGCGCGCCGCTCCAGTTGGCGAGGCGGCTGCGCTGCTTGCGCAGATCGGCGAAGCGGCGGATCGAGTCGACGAGGTCATCGTCGGTCGCGAGCTCGAGCGTGTCGACTCCGGCTTTGGCGAGCGACTGGCGAAGCGCCGTCTCGCGGCGCTCCGCCGCGGCCTTGAAGCGCCTGCGAAAGCCGGCGTCGTGCGTGTCGACGACGATCTCCTCGCCGGTCTCGGCGTCTTTCATCGTCAGCAGACCCAGATCGGGCATCTCCATCTCGAGCGGGTCGAACAGGCGTACCGCGGTGACCTCGTGACGCATCGCCAGTTGCCCGAGCGCCGCTTCCCAGCCTGGCGGGCTGATGAAATCGGAGACCACGAAGACCGTCGAGCGGCGCTTGATGTGGCGCGCCGCCGAGCCGAGCAGGTCGCGCAGATCGGTGGCGCCCGCGGACGTTTCGGACGCTCGCGCCGCCATCCGTTGCAGCAGCTCGAGCACGTGGGTGCGGCCGCCGCGCGCCGGCAGCACGGTGTCAACCGACGTGCCATAGAGGAGAGCGCCGACGCGGTTGCCGTGGCGCGTCAGCAGCCTCGCCAGGACGCCGACGAACTCGCGGGCGATGCGCCGCTTCGTGAACTGGTCCGAGCCGAAGTCGACGCTCGCCGACAGGTCGACCAGGAACCAGGCCGAGAGCTCGCGGTCTTCGGTGAACTGGCGCACATAGG
>DAIMIM010000230.1:0-5732 GCA_036722755.1 Caldimonas sp.
GTGCCCATGCCGCGGTGGATCGGGATGCCCCAGTCGGTGAGCTGCTTGGCGATCACGTCGGAGGTGCGCTTTTCCTGAAAGCACAGCTCGGGGTGAGCGTGGATGTCGCGGCGCAGCGCGGCGATCTGTGCCGCGTCGGCGAGGATGGATTCGATGACTTGCATGGCGAACACTCCCTGAGCTGGGCAGTTTACCCGGGGTGCGCGGGGTGCGCGGGAGGGCCGATTGCGTGTCGAAGACGGTGGCGATCGAGGATTGCTCCGACACGGGTGCGAGCAAAGCCGCGGCCGGGCGGCGTGCTTCGCTTCGCCGCAGTCGAAGCGCGGCCAGCCATGCGCCCACGGCTTTGCGCTGCCCGATCTCCGCATTCGGCACGGGTCCAGAGGATCACCGACTCGTGCCATCATTTCGGAGTGGCCTCCAAAATCGTCCGCGCCGCCTGCCCTCACGACTGCCCCGACACCTGCGCGATGCTTGTGACGGTGGAGGATGGCAGGGCGGTCAAGGTGCACGGCGATCCCGACCATCCGCCGACGCGCGGGGCGTTGTGCACGAAGGTGTCGCGCTATACGGAGCGGACCTATCACCCGGACCGCGTGCTGCAGCCGATGAGGCGTGTCGGCCCGAAGGGCAGCGGACGGTTCGAGCCTGTGAGTTGGGACGCGGCGCTGACCGACATCGCCGCTCGGCTCACCGCGATCGCCGGCGCGGACGGCAGCAATGCCGAAGCCATCGTGCCCTACAGCTACTGCGGAACGATGGGCATGCTGCAGGGCGAAAGCATGGCGGCGCGCTTTTTCAACCGCCTCGGCGCGTCGCTGCTCGATCGCACGATCTGCTCCTCGGCCGGTGGCGAAGCGCTGGCGGCGACCTACGGCGCGAAGATCGGCATGCATGTCGAGCACTACGCCGAGAGCAGGCTGATCGTTATCTGGGGCAGCAACTCCATCACGTCGAACCTGCACTTCTGGTCCTACGCGCAGCAGGCCACGCGCGCCGGCGCCAAGCTCGTCTGCATCGATCCGCGCCGCACCGACACGGCCGAGAAGTGCCACGAGCACATCGCCCTCCTGCCCGGCACCGACGGGGCGCTGGCGCTCGGCCTGATGCACGAGTTGATCGCCAACGACTGGCTCGATCACGACTACATCGAGCGCCACACCGAGGGCTGGCCGGCCCTGCGCGAGAAGGCGCTGGCCTGGCCGCCGGAGCGCGTCGCCAGCGTCTGCGGCATCGACGCTGGCGCGGTCCGCTCGCTGGCGCGCGACTACGGCACGACGGCGCCGGCCGCCATCCGCGTCAACTACGGCATGCAGCGGGTGCGCGGCGGCGGCAACGCGACGCGGCTGATCGCCATCCTGCCGTGCCTCGTCGGGGCATGGCGGCATCGCGCCGGCGGCGTGCTGCTGTCGAGCTCGGGGTGGTTCAGGCACGCCCGCAACGACGCCGCGCTGCAGCGGCTCGACCTGCTCGGCGCGCGTCGGCCACGCACGATCAACATGACGACGATCGGCGACGACCTGTTGCGCGAAACCGGCGAGACGCTGGCCGACGGCTCGCGGTTCGGGCCGAAGATCGAGGCGCTCGTCGTCTACAACAGCAACCCGGTCGCGATCGCGCCGCACTCCACACGCGTCGCCACGGGCTTCGGTCGCGACGACCTCTTCACCGTCGTGCTCGAGCACTTCATGACCGACACGGCCGATCTCGCCGACTACGTGCTGCCGGCGACGACGCAGCTCGAGCATCTCGACCTGCACACGAGCTATGGCCACACCTACGGCCTCATCAACGAGGCGGCGATCGCGCCGCTCGGCCAAGCCAGACCGAACACGCAGATCTTTCGCGAGCTCGCGGCGGCGATGGGCTTCACGGATCCGTGCTTCGCGGACAGCGACGAAGACATGGCCCGGATCGCCTTTCGCACCCGGGCCGAGGGTGGCTTCGACTTCGCCGATCTGCGCGAGCACGGCTGGGCCAGACTTGCCCTCGCCGAGGCGCCGTTCGCCGAGGGAGGTTTCGCGACGCCGAACGGCAAATGCAGCATCGACGCCCCCGGTTACGGCGTGCCCGACCACGTGGCGAACCGCGAATCGCCCTCGAGCTCGCCCGAGCTCGCCGCGCGCTATCCGCTGGCGATGATCTCGCCGCCGGCGCGCAATTTTCTCAACTCCAGCTTCGTCAACGTCGCAAGCCTGCGCGGCATCGAGGGCGAGCCGGTGCTCGAGATCTGCGCCGCCGATGCGGCGCCGCGCGGCATCGCCAGCGGCCAGACGGTGCGCATCTTCAACGACCGCGGCTCGATCGAATGCAAGGCCGTCGTCGGCGCGCGGGCGCGCCCAGGGGTCGTCAACGGCATGGGCATCTGGTGGAAGAAGCTCTCCGGCGACGGCCGCAACGTCAACGAGCTGACGCACCAGGGCCTGACCGACATCGGCCGCGGGCCGACCTTCTACGACTGCCTGGTCGAGGTCGAGCTCGCCGGCGCCGCGCGCGATGCGAAGCCGCTGCGCCCAGGCGCCGCCGCGGCGGCCGCATCGTCCAGGCCGGGGTGAAGCGCGGCTGGTGGATGGCGAGCCTCGGCTTCGGCGCGCTCCTGGCGACGGCCGCGCTCGCCAGCGCGACGGTCTGCCTGACCTCGGGCTGCGGCACGATCGGCTACTACGCGCAGTCGGTCGCCGGGCACCTGAACCTGGTCGAAGCGGCGCGGCCGGTCTCGCAATGGTTGGACGATGGCGACACGCCGCCGGCGTTGAAGGCCAGGCTGGCGCTGTCGCAGCGCATTCGCGATTTCGCCGTCACCGATCTCGGCGAGCCCGACAACGCGAGCTACCGGCGCTACGCCGATCTGAAGCGCGGCGCCGCGATCTGGAACGTCGTCGCCGCGCCCGAGCTGTCGCTGGTGCCGAAGACGTGGTGCTTCGCCGTGGTCGGCTGCGTCGGCTACCGCGGCTACTACCAGCGTGACGGCGCAGACGCCCTTGCGGCCCGGCTTCGCGGTGAAGGCCTCGACGTCGAGGTCTACGCGGTGCCCGCGTATTCGACGCTCGGCCGCCTGCCGACGTCGGGCTGGCTCGCCGACCCGCTGCTCAACACCTTCATCGGCTATCCAGAAGGCGAGCTGGCCGGACTCGTCTTCCACGAGCTTGCGCACCAGGTGGCGTTCGCGCCGGGCGACACGCTGTTCAACGAGTCGTTCGCGAGCACGGTGGAAAAGATCGGCGCCGAGCGCTGGCTCGCCGCCCACGCCGGCCCCGACGCGCAGGCCACCTACGCGGCCGGTGCGTCGCGTCGTGCCGATTTCCGGGCGCTGACCGAGCGCTATCGCGGCGAGCTCGCGACGCTCTACGCGAGCAGCGCCAGCGACGCCGCCAAGCGCGACGGCAAGGCCGCGCTGCTCGGTCGCCTGCGCGCCGACTACGCAACGCTGAAGGCGACGCGCTGGGCCGGCTATGCCGGCTACGACGGCTGGTTCGCAGGCGCCAACAATGCGGCCTTCGGCGTGCTGGCGAGCTACACCGGCCTGGTGCCCGCCTTCGAGCGCCTCTACGAGCGCGAAGGTGGGAACTTTGCGCGCTTCTATGCCGAAGTGCGCCGGATCGCCGCGTTGCCGCTCGCCGAGCGCCGCGCTGCGCTGGCGGCCTGAGCGACACCTTCCTGCAAGGACAAGATGACCATGGCCGAGATCAACATCCACCGCGCGCACCGTCTCGGCCTGGCCAGGGCGCGCAAGATCGCCTGGCAGTGGGCCGAGGCGGCCGAGCAGAAGTTCGAGATGGAGTGCACGGTGATCGAAGGCGACGACCGCGACGTCGTCGAGTTCACGCGTGCCGGCGTCGAGGGTCAGCTGATGGTCTCGGCCGATTCGTTCGATCTCACTGCCAGGCTCGGCTTTCTGCTCGGTGCATTTCGCGGCCGCATCGAGTCGGAGATCGAGGCCAACCTCGACAAGCTGCTCGCCGACAGTGCCGCGAAGAAGCCCGCCGCCAAGACCAGGACAGCGCGAGCGGCTGGAAAGCCGAAGACCTAGGCGCTATTTCAGCGACTCGACGAGATCGACGTACGCCTGCTTTGCCTCGTCGCTGGTCTTGCCCTTGAGGCCATCCCACGCGTCCCATTTGGCGCGGCCGACCATGTCGCCGAAGCCCGGCCGCTTGCCGTCCGCGTCGCCGCTCGAGGCCTGCTTGTAGAGCGCGTAGAGCTTGAGCAGCGTCATGTTGTCGGGCTTGTCGGGCAGGCTCTTCGAATCCGCCACCGCCTGCTCGAACTGCGTCTTGAGGTCTGCCATCGTTGTCTTTCGAAGTTCCCCGGATCGAGGAAGCCGGGATCGGGTGAAGTCGCGATTGACTGAAGCGATGTTACCCAGCATCTTGGGCGCCCCTCCTGTCATGCGCCGTCGCTGCGCCCCATGACGATGAACGTCGCCACCCGAGAGCGCATGTCGCGCGTCGACAACGCGTGGCTGCGCATGGACAACGAGGTCAACCTGATGATGATCGTCGGCGTCTGGCTGCTGCGGCCGTCGCTGGCCTACGCCACCCTCTGTCGTCGCGTCGAGGACAAGCTGCTCAAGTACGAGCGCTTTCGCCAGAGCGTCGTTCGCGATGCGACCGGCGCGCAGTGGGTCGACGACGGCACGTTCGACATCCGCCGCCACGTCGTGCGCGAGACGCTGTCGCGCGGCAAGGGCGAGAGCGAGCGCAGCGCGTTGCAGGCAAGAGTCGGCGAGCTGGCGGCGACGCCGCTCGATCCCGACCGGCCGCTCTGGGAGTTCCGGCTGATCGGGCACCACGACGGCGGCAGCGCGCTGATCGCCCGCGTCCATCACTGCATTGGCGACGGCATCTCGCTGATCTCGGTGATGCTGTCGATCACCGACGGCGGCAGCGACCCGCCGAGCCGCAAGGCCCGAGCCGCAGCAGGCAGCGAGGCCGACGGCGGCGACTGGCTCGCCGATGCCGTGCTGAAGCCGCTCGGCGGCCTGTCGAGCAAGGCCGCCGACATCGTCGAGGCGAGCATCGCGCGCGCGCTCGACGCGCTCGCCGATCCGCGCCAGGGTCTGGCCGGCTCGATCGGCGGCGTGCGCATGGCGGCGCAGGTGATGGGCGACGTCGCCTCGATGGCGCTGATGGCCGACGATTCGCCGACCCTTCTCAAGGGCAAGCCGAGCGGCCGGAAGCGCGTCGCCTGGGGCGAGCCGATCGCCCTCGACACCGTCAAGGCGATCGGCAAGGCGCTCGGCTGCTCGATCAACGACGTGCTGCTCGCCTGCGTCTCGGGAGCGATCGGCGGCTGGCTGCGTGCGCAGGGCGACGATCCGTCGGGCAAGGAGATCCGCGCCATGGTGCCGGTGAACCTGCGCCCTCTCGACGAGGCGTGGAAGCTCGGCAACCGCTTCGGCCTGGCGCCGCTGGTGCTGCCGATCGGCAGCACCAATCCGGTCGCCCGCGTCTACGCCGTGCGCGCGCGCATGACCGCGCTCAAGGCCAGCTACCAGCCGCTGCTGGCGTTCGCCGTGCTGGCGGTCGCCGGCCAGATGGCCAAGCCCGTGCAGGACATGATCCTCGGCCTCTTCGCCAAGAAGGCGACCGCGGTGATGACGAACGTTCCTGGCCCGGCCGTGCCGCTCACGCTGTGCGGGTCGACGCTGAGGCAGACGATGTTCTGGGTTCCGTCGTCGGGCGACATCGGCGTCGGCGTCAGCATCCTGTCGTACGGCGGCGGCGTGCAGT
>DAIMIM010000231.1:0-1969 GCA_036722755.1 Caldimonas sp.
CGACGTCGTTCGGCATGACGGCGACGCCGCCGCAGCCGATCGGCTCCTGCCAGCCGACGAAGGTCAGGCCGTTCACCGACGCCGGCGCCGCCGTGCCCTGACACCAGACCGGCAGGCCGGTGACGAGGACGCCGGCGAGATCGCGGACGACGCCGTCGCTGACGAGCGCGGCGACGCCGCGCTTGTGCATGCGCGCGCACAGGATGTCGCCGAAGATGCCGGCGTCGGTCACACCCATCGCGTCGACGACGGCGATCGCGCCCGCGGGCATGGCCTCGATCGCCGCCCGCGTCGAGATCGGCGATGCCCACGACGCCGGCGTCGCCAGGTCTTCGCGCGCCGGCACGAAGCGCAGCGTGAAGGCGCGGCCGGCGCGGGGCCGGCGGCAGCGCCGATCGGCGCAGCGCCGCGGATCCAGACATTGCGCAGGCCCTTCTTCAGCAGCACCGTCGTCAGCGTCGCGGTGGTGACGGACTCGAGCGCCCGCGTGCTGGCCGGGTCGAGCGCAATGGGTTCGGTCGGGTTCATGGCGAAGGCCTGTCGATGCAAACGCGCGGGTATATCACGGTTGGCAGCGCCGGCCGGAGCTCGCTAGCATGCGTCGGCATCACCGGCCGCGCCACCCATGGCCGAAGCGGCAACGGAGACACGCCTTGACGACCTTTTCGTTTTCAACCCTGGCCCGCACCGGCGCGCGGGGCCTCGTCGCGGTCGCGGCATTCGCGTTGGCCGTTCCCGTCGCGGCCGCCGACGACTACCCGAACCATCCGGTCAAGATCATCGTGCCGTTCGCGGCGGGCGGGCCGGCCGACGTCTACGCGCGCTTCATCGCCCAGCGGCTGAGCGAAGCGATGGGGCAGACCTTCATCGTCGACGATCGCCCGGGCGCCGGCTCGATCATCGGCACCGACGCGGTCGCCAAGAGCGCACCGGACGGCTACACGCTGCTGCTGATGTCGAACACGCACACGGTCAACGAGACGCTGTTCGCGACCAAGCCCTTCCAGCTGATGCGCGACTTCGCGCCGATCGCGCCGATCAACTCGTCCGATCTCGTGCTGGTGACGCGCGCGTCGCTCCCCGTCGCCAACCTCGGCGAGCTGCTCCGCCTCGCCAAGAGCAAGCCGGGCTCGCTCTCGTATGCATCGTCGGGCCCCGGCACGCCGTACCACATGGCCGGCGAGCTGTTCAAGGCGATGGCCGGCGTCTCGATCGTGCACATCCCCTATCGCGGCAGCTCCGGCGCGCGCACCGACGTGCTCGGCGGCCAGGTCGACATGATGTTCGACGCCGTGCCGACGATGAGCGAGCACATCCGTGCCGGCAAGGTCAAGGCGATGGGCACGACCGGGCTGGTGCGATCGCCGGTGCTGCCCGACGTGCCCACCATCGCCCAGGCCGGCGTGCCGAAGTACGAGGCCACCATCTGGCTCGGGCTGATGGCGCCCAAGGCGACGCCGCCGGCGATCGTCGCCCGGCTCAATGCCGAGGTCTCGCGGATCGTGAGCCAGCCCGAGACAGCGCGCGCCTGGACGGCGCAAGGCGCCACGCCCATGGTGATGAACGTCGCCGATTTCAGCCGCTACATCCAGGCCGACATCGCCAAGTGGGCGATCATCGTCAAGATCTCGGGCGCCAAGCCCGAGCAATGAGGTGGCGGCGACGCGCCAGCCCGAACCGGTGCCGCCAACGCTGCACGTTCTCTGCGCCGGTGCTGTGCAGGGGCTCGTCAAGGCACTGCAGGCGACCTTCGAGAAGCGATGCGGCGCGACCCTGCACGGGCGCTTCGGCGCGGTCGGCGCGTTGAAGGAAGCGCTGATGGGCGGCGCCCCCTGCGACGTGCTCATCGTCACCGACGCGATGCTTCGCGCCCTCCAGGGCAATGGCGCCATCGAGAGCGACGGCGCGGCGCCGATCGGCCGGGTCCGGACCGGCGACGTACTGGACGGCGCGGTCGTCCTGAGCGCAG
>DAIMIM010000231.1:1979-5730 GCA_036722755.1 Caldimonas sp.
GGAGCCGCTGCCCCGCGTCGACTCGCCCGAGGCGCTGAAAGAGGCCTTGCTCGCGGCGCCCGCCTTCTATGTGCCGGACATCCTCAAGTCGACGGCCGGCCAGCACATCGCGTCGGTGCTCGAGCGGCTCGACGTGCGCCGGGCCCTCGGCACCAGGCTCATGGTCTATCCCAACGGCGCCAGCGCCATGCAGGCGCTCGCGGAGCGCGGCGTGGCCGGCTCGATCGGCTGCACGCAAGTGACGGAAATCCTCTATACGCCGGGGCTCGCGCTGGCGGGTCCGTTGCCCGATCCGTTTGGGCTCGCCACGGTCTACAGCGCCGGCGTCAGCACCATGGCCCGCGACACCGCGCTCGCCGCTGCGTTCGCGGCGATGCTGTGCGGAGCAGACACCGCGACGCTGCGCGAAAGCGGCGGCTTCGAGCCGCCCGATGCATGAGCTCCCCTCGATCCCGACATTCACGCAAGGAGACATGACGATGAACCGCATCCATTCACCCTCGCGCCGCCGCGCCATCGGCGGCATGCTCGCCTCGGCCTTCGCGCTGACGATCGCCGGCGCCGCCGGCCCGGCTGTGGCGCAGGCCGGCAATGGCAAGGTCGTCGTGCAGTGGCTCGGCCAGTCGGCCTTCAAGATCACCTCGCCAGGCGGCAAGGTCATCGTCATCGACCCGTTCCTCACGGCCAACCCGAAGACGCCGCCGCAATACAGGAAGCTCGAGGCGCTCGGCAAGGTCGATCTGGTGCTGGTCACGCACGGCCACTACGACCATGTCCTCGACGCCCCCGCGATCGCGAAGATGTACAACGCGCCGTTGTGGGCGCCGGCCGGCCTCGCGCAGTCGATGCAGACGCTCGGCATCCTGCCGGTGGCGCAGGCCAATCGAATGAACAAGGGCGGCAGCATCATGCCGTTCGGCGCGGGTGGCGTGCGCATCGTCATGACGCATGCCGAGCACAGCTCCGAGCTGGTCTGGCACAACCCGGCGACCGACAAGGACGAGACCCACGTCGGTGGCGAGCCCTGCGGCTTCGTGCTCGAGTTCGAGAACGGCTTTCGCATCTGGCACATGGGCGACACCGGCCTGTTCGGCGACATGAAGATGCTCGGCGAGATGTACAAACCCGACCTGCTGCTGATCCCGATCGGCGGCGGCCAGTTCGTCATGAACCCGGCCGACGCGGCGATCGCCACGCGCGACCTGATCAAGCCGAAGATGGCGATGCCGATGCACTACGGCACGACCCCGGCGCTGGTCGGAACGCCCGAGGAATATGCCAAGGCGATGGGCTCGACTTCGACCAGGATCCTGGACATGAAGCCGGGCGACACGCTCGAGTTCTGAGCACGGCGCCAGCGGCGCGCCGGAGCGGCTCGCTCCGGTCCGCAGCAGGCCTAATTCATCGGCCCGATGCGCCCACCGACACTGAAGCGGCCGGCGCCGAGCAGCGCGATCGCCAGCGCGGTGAAGAGGTACATCGCCTGCAGCTCGAGCGCGTAGCCGCCCTGCGGCCCGAGATGAAACAGATCCTTGGTATGGACGAGGATCAATGCGACCACCATGTTGGCGACGACGACGAGCGCTGCCAGTCGCGTCCAGACGCGGATGATGAGCAGCACCGGCGCGACGATCTCGCCGAGGTAGACGCCGTAGGCGAGGACGGTCGGCAGGTCCGACTTGGCGAGCAGGCCGGCGACAAAGGCGGGCGGCGGCGGCAGCTTGGACAGCCCATGCAGCAGGATCAGGATCCCGAGCACGAGGCGCAGAACGAGCAGGCCCGCATCGAACGTGGATTGGCGCGATCCGTCGGCGCGAATGGTCGAGATAGCCATGGAGCTCCTTCGTGGGGATGATCGATGTCGGCCAGCGCCGGCAGCGCGCGAGCATAACGTGGCCAGGGCCAGGCGCTCGCATCGTATCCCTGGGCGCGGAGCGCCGGGACGCCATGCGACACTTTGCGCGGTCGCCCCTCTCACGCACCCCAATGTCGCACGACCTCGCCATCGCTCGCGCCAGCCGCCTGCGCCCCATCGCCGACGTGGCTGCGGCCGCCGGCATTCCGCCCGACGCGCTCGAGCTCTTCGGCAAGCACATCGCCAAGCTCGAGCGCGACTATCTCCTTTCGCTGAAGGACCGGCCGGACGGCAAGCTCATCCTCGTCACCGCGATCAATCCGACGCCGGCCGGCGAAGGCAAGACGACGACGACGATCGGCCTCGGCGATGCGCTCAACCGGATCGGCAAGAAAGCGGTGATCGCCCTGCGCGAGCCCTCGCTCGGCCCGGTCTTCGGCGCCAAGGGCGGCGCCACCGGTGGCGGCCGCGCGCAAGTGATGCCGATGGAGCGCATCAACCTGCACTTCACCGGCGACTTCCACGCCATCACCTCGGCGCACAACCTGCTTGCCGCGCTCGTCGACAATCACGTCTACTGGGGCAACGAGCTCGGCATCGACACGCGGCGCATCGCCTGGCGGCGCGTCGTCGACATGAACGACCGGGCGCTGCGTGCCGTCACGGTCGGCCTCGGCGGCGCCTCGGGCCCGGGCACCAACGGCTTCGCCCGCGAGAGCGGCTTCGACATCACCGTCGCCTCGGAGGTGATGGCGTGCTTTTGCCTGGCCGACGACCTGGGCGATCTCGAGCAGCGTCTCGCGCGCATCGTCGTCGCCTACACGCGCGACTGGATGCCGGTGACCGCCGGCGACCTGAAGGCCGCCGGCGCGATGACGGCGCTCCTCAAAGATGCGATCAAGCCCAACCTCGTGCAGACGATCGAAGGCTCGCCGGCGCTCCTGCATGGCGGCCCGTTCGCCAACATCGCGCACGGCTGCAACTCGGTGATCGCCACCCGCGCTGCGCTCAAGCTCGGCGACTACTGCATCACCGAAGCCGGCTTCGGTGCCGATCTGGGCGCCGAGAAGTTCTTCGACATCAAGTGCCGCGAGGCAGGCTTGTCGCCGGCCTGCGCGGTGATCGTCGCGACCGTGCGCGCCCTGAAATACAACGGCGGCGTCCCCATCGCCCAGCTCGGCAGCGAGAACCTCGCGGCCTTGCAGCGCGGCCTCGTCAATCTCGGCCGTCACGTGCGCAACGTGCGCCAGTTCGGCGTGCCTGTGATCGTCGCCATCAACCATTTCACGTCGGACACCGACGCCGAGCACCGCCTGCTCGCCGACATCTGCGAGGCCGAGTTCGAAGTCGAAGCGGTGCAGTGCCGGCACTGGGCCGAGGGCGGCGCCGGGGCCGAGCAGCTGGCACGCTGCGTCGTCGCGCACTGCGAATCCGGCGAAGCGGCATTTGCGCCGCTCTATCCCAGCGAGATGCCGCTCGACGAGAAGATCCGGACCATCGCCACGCGCATCTACGGCGCGGCCGGCGTCGCCTTCACGACCAAGGCCGCCGCCGACCTCGAGGGCTTCGCGGCCTCCGGTTACGGGCACCTGCCGGTCTGCATGGCGAAGACGCAGGTCTCGTTCTCGGCCGATCCCAAGCTGCTCGGCGCGCCCTCGGGCCACGTGCTGCCGGTGCGGGAGGTCCGGCTCGCCGCGGGCGCCGGCTTCGTCGTCGCCATCTGCGGCGACATCATGACCATGCCGGGCCTGCCGAAGCTGCCTGCAGCGCAGGACATCCACGTCAACCCGGGCGGCGAGATCGACGGTCTGTTCTGACCGGTCGCGAAACACGAGGTCGGTACGCGAGCGCTGCGACGGGTCGTTGTGTTCCGTTCATGTCCCCGGCCGGGCTGCG
>DAIMIM010000232.1:0-5714 GCA_036722755.1 Caldimonas sp.
CGAGCCGATCACGATCAGATCGGCTTTCCATTCGAGCGCGTCGTCGACGACGATGTCGCAGACGCGGCTGCCGAGGTTTTCCGAGAGGTGCGTCTCCACGTCGATGCCCGCCGCCGCGACGCGCGCCGTCGCCTCGGCAAGGATGTGCTCGCCGCCCTCCTTCAGGATGCCGATGACGTCTGCCGTATAGATCTCGAATCCCGTGCTGAAGGTCATCTCGTTGATGACGTGGGTGAGCCGAAGGCGCGCTCCGGTGAGCTTGGCGAGCTTGACGGCCTCGGCCAAGCCCTGGTTCGACGTCGGGCTGCCGTCGACGGGAACAAGAATTCGCTGGTACATGATGGGTTCCTCCGAAAGCGCTTGCTTGGAACGAAGCCAGTGTCGGCTCGCTGCGTGGGTCCGGTCTATGGGCATGACGACGCTCGAGGGTCTCGTCATGGGCACGCGCTCGGGCGACGTCGATCCGGGCCTGTTCTCGCATCTGCACCGCACCCTCGGGCTGGAAGCGGCCGAGATCGAGGAGACGCTGTATCTCCACAGCGGTCTCGAGGCGCTGTCCGGCGGCGAATCCGACATGCATGCGATCGAGGGGCGCGCCGCGCAGGGCGATCGCAGCGCCCAGCTCGCGATCCAGGTCTACGCCTACCGGGTCCGCAAGTACATCGGCGCCTACGCAGCCGTGCTGGGCGGCATCGATGCGCTGGTCTTCACCGGCGGCATCGGCGAGAACTCGGCCTCGATGCGCAAGCGTATCTGCGAGCGCTTCGACTTCCTCGGCCTGGCCTTGAACGACGACGCCAATGCTGCCGCCCATCTGGCTTGCGACGAGGTGCTTGCACTCCATCATCCTCACTCGCGCGTGAAGGTGCTGGTGACCGAGGCGCGCGAGCAATGGATGATCGCGCAGGAAGCGGCCCGAGTGATGTCGGCAGCCGTCGCGACGGTCGCCGCGCCGCAGGCCATACCGATCGCCGTGTCGGGGCGACACGTCCATCTCACGGCAAGCGCGTGCACGGCGCTGTTCGGCCCCGACCATTCGCTTCAAGAGCAGAAAAACCTGAGCCAGCGTGGCCAATGGGCAGCCAAGGAAGCGGTGGACGTGATCGGCCCGAACGGCGAATTGCACGCGCTTCGAGTGCTCGGGCCCTGTCGCGCCGCCAACCAGATCGAGATCTCGGAAACCGATGCCTTCACCCTCGGCGTCGAGGCGCCGGTACGGCTGTCGGGGCAACTCGACGGAACGCCGACGGTCACGCTTCGCGGGCCTGCCGGGACGCTGAGCAGCAACGGCGTCATCGTCGCGCAACGCCACATCCATACCTGTCCGAAGGACGCGGCGGCCCTGGGCCTGTCCGACGGCGAGCAGGTCGAGGTCGAAGTCCGCAGTGCCGGTCGCTCGCTCGTCTTTCGCGACGTCGCGGTTCGCGTGGGTGCCGACTTCGCGACCGAGATGCACATCGACACCGACGAAGCGAATGCCGCCCATCTCGAGCACGGCGGCGCCGGCGTCCTGATGCACGTCGCTGGAGCGAACGCGCTCGTTCAGCCTCGCCGATCGCTCAAATCGTCCGCCGAAAGGGCAGCGGCGAACCGCAGGCCGGGCATGGAAGCGATTCGGCGGCAACGCGGACGGCAGACCCCGCCAGCCGAGCGGTGAATGTGACCGTCGAGTTCTGATCGCACCGCGCGTGCCGTGGCGATGCGCGGCTCAGGTGTGGCGTGCAGCCTGTCTCTCGTGTTCCCGAGCAACTTGGCAGGCTGCGCAGCGTTCGGCGGCCGGCTGCGCGAGCAGACGCGCGAATGCAATCGGCTCGCCGCAATCGGCGCAGTCGCCGTAGATCCCTGCATCGAGCCGATGCAAGGCGGCCTGCACCTGCTTCATCTCGTCGCGCTCGTGCTGCTCCTGCCGGTTCGCCAGCTCCGATTGCTGATCCCGCGACGCATCGTCCTTACGATCGGCCACCTCCGGCGTGACAGCAGTCGCCGATTCGTGCCGCTCCTGGCCGGCTGCGCGGATGTCGGCAGCCAGCTCGGCGAGGCGGTACGTCAGCAAATCGCGCAGGGTCTTCAAATGGGCTTGCGTAGGCAGGTTCATGAGCGCATACCGTTGGAAGAGACGACTCATTCTTGAGCGACGCCGACCCCGCCGTGTTGACGAACGTCAATGTCGGAAACATCGGTGGCCCGGTCGCGCGCCTTGATCGGCGTCAACAGGAGCAACGCTCCCACCCCGCATGCTTTGCTTCGGAGCTTCCCAAGCTCCTTCTTGGCAAGACTTCAAAGGGCAGCGATGAAACGAATCCTGGCATTGTGCGCAGCGGCATTTCGGCGCCCGAGGCGCAGCCACCGCGCCGCCGAACAATTCGACCTCGTGCAGCGATTGCGCGAAGCAGGCTTATGAGCCGCACCCGCGAAGCGCCGAAGCGGGCGACAAGGTCGATCGTCGCGAGGACGATCGCGACCACCACCGGTCCTGCCGCCAGACCAGCGCGCGGCCGCGGCTCGCGCCAGCCCGGTTCCCGGGAACGCGCCAGCAGTCCGTGGCTCGGCAACGGCCCGGAACCCTCGTCGATTCTTCGCGGCTACCAGTTGTTGGAGCGCCAGATCGCGTCCCTCGGCCCGGTCTCGGGCGCCCTGGCCCCGGCCACGACGACAGGCGCGTTCATGGACTGGGCGGTGCATCTGCTGGCTTCGCCGGCCAAGCAATGGGAGATCGCCCACTATGGGTTCGAGCAGGCGTCGCGCGCGTGGCGTACCTTGGCGAGCGGCGCGCGAAGCGTAGACCCGATGCCTCAGGACAAGCGCTTCGTCGACCCGGCATGGCATCAACCCCCTTTCGGCGCCATCGCCGAACTTTTCCTCCTGCAGGAACAGTGGTGGCAACGAGCAACGACCGGCGTGCCCGGAACCACAGTCCACCACGAGCAGATGGTGAGCTTTGCCGCCAGGCAGTGGCTCGACATGATGGCGCCGACGAATTTCATCGCCACCAATCCGGTCGTGCAGCGCCGCACCCTCGAAGAAGGCGGCGCCAACCTGATGCGCGGGTGGGCGCACGCGCTCGAGGACGCGTGCCGCGACGCGGCCGACCTCCCGCCAGTCGGCGCCGAAGCGTTCGAAGTGGGGCGCGACATCGCGGTCACTCCCGGTCGGGTCGTCATGCGCAACCGCCTCGTCGAGCTGATCCAGTACACGCCGACGACCGGCACCGTGCATGCGGAGCCGGTGCTGATCGTGCCAGCCTGGATCATGAAGTACTACATCCTCGACCTGTCGCCGGCCAATTCGCTGATCAAGCACCTCGTCGACCATGGTCATACGGTGTTCGCGATCTCGTGGAAGAACCCCGACGGAGCGGACCGCGACCTGGGCATGGACGACTACGCCGACCTCGGCGTGCGCGCGTCGCTGCAAGCCATCACCCGTATCGTGCCGGGTGCCAAAGTGCATGCGACCGGCTACTGCCTGGGCGGCACTCTGCTCTCGGCGGTCGCCGCGGCGCTCGGTCGCAACGGCGACTCGCCGCTGGCGACGCTCACCCTGCTCGCGGCGCAGACCGACTTCACCGAGCCGGGCGAGCTGGCGCTCTTCATCGACGAGGGCCAGGTGGCCTTTCTCGAAAACCTGATGGCACAACGCGGCTACCTCGACAAGCGGCAGATGGCGAGCACCTTCCAGATCCTGCGCTCCAACGACCTGATCTGGTCTTATCGTCTGCACAGCCGCCTGCTCGGCGAGCGCCGGCCGATGACCGACCTGATGGCCTGGAACGCCGACGGCACGCGGCTGCCGGCACGCATGCATGCCGAATACCTGCGCGGCATGTTCCTGCGCAACGCGCTGGCGCGAGGCGAGTGGGAGGTCGACGGCGAGCGGGTCAGCCTCGCCGACATCCGCGTGCCGATCTTCAACGTCGGCACGGTGCAAGACCACGTCGCGCCCTGGCGATCGGTCTTCAAACTGCAGGGCCTGACTGACGCCGACCAGACTTTCGTGCTGACGGCCGGCGGCCACAACGTCGGTATCGTCAACCCGCCGGGCGACGTCAGGTCGACTTACCGGCTACACGAGCGGCACGTGGGTGATCGCCTGCTGTCGGCCGACGAATGGCTGGCTTCGACGCGGCCGGTGGCGGGATCGTGGTGGACAGCCTGGCTGAAGTGGCTGGATCGACATTCGACGCGGCGTGTCGCGCCGCCGCCGATGGGAGCGACGGGCGCCGGCCTGCCGCTACTCGAGGCTGCGCCCGGAATCTACGTTCGCCGGCGCTGACCCGAGCGATAGCGCTGCATTTTTCGCATGAACTTTCTCGATGACCGCCGGCAAGGTCTGATTGGCACGATCGGCATCGTTGCCCCGCTCGGCGCGTTGGTGTTCGCCGCCATGCTCTGGTTGCTTAACCATCGGAAGAACTAGAGCAGGCAGCGCCAGCCCTTACGCTTCGCGCGACGCCGACGTTCGATCCGGTGCGCAATGCAATCAACATCGAGCTGAGCGCCGGCGACACCGCTCGCACCCGGCTCTTCGCGGCGATCGCCGAATGGCAGAACAGTCGGGCCGAATTCGACGGCCGCCCAATGCCAGGGCCGGATCTTGAATTCCTGAAGGCAGTGGCCCGGCCAGACGCGCAGCCGCTGCTGCTCGACTCCACGGCGAAAAGAGTAGTTGGCCGAGGCCACCGACGAGGCCCAGCGTGCCCAGCGAGCCGATCGGGCGCTCCTCGAGGAAACACGGAGATGGATGCGCTTCAACGCGATCGAAGCAGTCGCCACGGGAGACGGCCTGCACACCGGCAGCCCGGGTCTGCCCGACACTGCAAGGTCGCGAGCCGGGCCCTGATCGTTCGCTTCGGGTACGGCCCGTTGATGCCGCGTTCGTTGCGGCGTCCGCTCGACGAAGTGATCCGCAGCGATGCGACCGGCCTCGCCTAGTCGCCGATTTGCGGCAGATCAAGCCGCTCGTCGAGCGGGCACGAACAATCATCGTATCGAAGCAGCCGGAGCCACCATGGACTACCGCAGCATTCTGGTCCACCTCGACGACGATCCGCGGTGCGAGGAACGCATCGCCTTCGCCGTCGCGCTAGCGGCCGCGTACGACAGCCATCTGGTCGGCGCCGCGGCGACGGGCTTTCTCGACTTCCCGGTCGCCATCGAAGACGCCGCCACCTTGAGCCGCTACGCCGAGACGGCGTGGGCCGCCGCCCGCGATCAGGCCGGGCGCCGGGCACAGCGGTTTCGCGATGAATGCGTTCGCGCCGCGCTGCCTTCCTTCGAAGCGGTCATCGACGAGACGGACCAGGCCGAGAGCCTGATCCGGCTCGCCCGATGCAGCGACCTCATCGTCCTGAGCCAAGCAAACCCTAAGGCGACGCGAAGCGGCGCGCAGCAAGCGCTCGTCGAGGAGATCGTTCTCTATGGCGCCCGGCCGACGCTGGTGCTTCCGTACGCCGGCACATTCGACCCTCAGCCATCCCACATCATGATCGCCTGGGACGACAGCCGCGAAGCGGCGCGGGCCGTCGCCGACGCGATGCCCTTCCTGCAACGCGCGACAAAGGTTCACGTGCTCGGCTGGACCGAAGACGCGCAGTCCGATCCGTTCTCGTTGCAGCCACGCCTGGAAGCGGTCTGTCGCTGGTTGAAACGCCATGGCGTGCAGGCGACGCCGAGAGTCGACAGCGCGCGCGAAGTCGGCATCGCCAGCGCCATGCT
>DAIMIM010000233.1:0-5699 GCA_036722755.1 Caldimonas sp.
GCGACGACCGCCGCAGTCGAAGCGAAGCACGCCGCCCGGCCGCGCCTTTGCTCGCTCGCCGCGCCGAGGCTGTGCTCGCCCGGATACCCGATGTCGAAACGCAGTGACTGTCGCCGCAATGCTTGACCGCCGCCGATTCATCGCACCTGCCATCGCGCTTGCGCTGGCGATCGCCCTGCCGTTCTTCCTCGGCAACTACCACGTCTTCCAGATGACGCTGGTGCTCGTCTACGCGATCGCCTTGCTCGGGCTCAACATGCTGACCGGCTTCAATGGGCAGATCTCGCTCGGCCACGGCGCGTTCTATGCGATCGGCGCCTACACCGCGGCCATCCTGATGGACAAGGCGGGGATGCCGTACTGGGCGACGATTCCGATCGCCGGGGTGGTCTGCGGCATCGCCGGATTCCTGTTCGGGTTGCCGGCGCTGCGGCTCGAAGGGCTCTACCTCGCGCTCGCGACCTTCGCGCTCGGCGTCGCGATGCCGCAGATCCTCAAGCACAAGAGCCTCGAGACGTGGACGGGCGGCGCCCAGGGCATCGTCATCGTCAAGCCGGATCCGCCGGCGTGGGCGTCGGTGTCGCAAGACCAGTGGCTCTATTTCTTCACGCTGGCCTGGGTCGTCGTCCTGTTCGTGCTCGGCTGGAACCTGCTGCGCGGCCGGATTGGCCAGGCCATGGTCGCGATCAGGGATCAGCCCATTGCGGCTGAGGCCATGGGTGTCAATACTGCGCTGGTGAAATCGCTCACCTTCGGCGTCTCCGCCCTGTACACAGGCGTGGCCGGCGCGCTCGGAGCGATCGCGATCCAGTTCGTCGCGCCCGATTCCTTCACCATCTTCCTGTCGATCACGTTCGTCGTCGGCGTCGTCGTCGGCGGCCTCGCATCGATCTCGGGCGCGTTCTTCGGCGCCCTCTTCATCCAGTTCGTCCCCAACGTCGCCGACCAGATCTCGAAGGCGGCGCCCTGGGCGATCTACGGCGTCATCCTGATCGCCTTCATGTACGTGATGCCGACCGGCGTTGCCGGATTCATCCGGATCGTGCGCGACAAATTCTTCCGGGCGCGGCAACCCTGAGCCGCGATGCAGGACGCGCCCGCAGAGGCGCACGAATCGTCAATCAACCGATGGAGCGAGACATGACAAGCCCTCTTTTTCGCATCGCCCGCTGGGCCACGGCCGGGGCGCTGGCCGTCGGCCTGCTCGGCGCCTCCGGCGCGTTCGCGCAAGCCGCCAAGTACGGACCCGGCGCGTCCGCCACCGAGATCAAGCTCGGCCAGACGATGCCTTACAGCGGCCCGGCATCGGCCTACGGGACGATCGGCAGGGTCGAGCAGGCCTACTTCAAGATGATCAACGACAACGGCGGCGTCAACGGCCGCAAGATCAACCTGATCAGTCTCGACGACGGCTACAGCCCGCCGAAGGCGGTCGAGCAGGTGCGCCGCCTGGTCGAGCAGGACGAGGTGCTGGCGCTGTTCCAGACCCTCGGCACGCCGAGCAACTCGGCAATCCACAAGTACGTCAACGCGAAGAAGGTGCCGCATCTTCTGCTCGCGACCGGCGCATCGAAGTGGGGCGATCCGAAGAACTTCCCCTGGACGATGGGCTTCAACCTGAGCTACCAGTCCGAGGGCCAGATCTACGCCAAATGGCTGCTGAAGAACAAGCCCAACGCGAAGATCGCGGTCCTCTACCAGAACGACGACTTCGGCAAGGACGTGCTCAAGGGCGTCAAGGACGGCCTCGGCGCGGCCGCCGCGAAGATGATCGTGAAGGAAGCGACCTACGAGGTCACCGATCCGACCATCGACTCGCAGATCCTGACGCTGCAGGGCTCGGGCGCCGACACCTTCATCGACATCACGACGCCGAAGTTCGGCGCGCAGGCGGTGCGCAAGGCCTTCGACTCGGGCTGGAAGCCGCTGCACATCCTCAACAACGTCAGCTCCTCGATCGGCTCGGTGCTGGTGCCGGCCGGCGTCGAGAAGGCCGTCGGCGCGATGACGGTCAGCTACTACAAGGACCAGAACGATCCACAGTGGAAGGACGACCCGGCGGTGCTCGAATGGCGCGCTTTCATGGGCCGCTATTACCGTGACGGCGATCCGAAGGACCAGAGCAACCTCTACGGCTATCTAGCAGCGCAGGTCATGGTGCAGATCCTGAAGCAGTGCGGCAACGACCTGACCCGCGAAAACGTGATGCGGCAGGCGGCGAATCTGAAGAATTTCAAGTTGCCGCTGCTGCTGCCGGGCATGGCGCTCAACACCAGCCCCAGCGATTTCTATCCGGTCGAGCAAGCGCAGCTCGAGACCTTCACCGGGACGCAATGGAAGCTCTTCGGCGACCTGATGAGCACGGACCCACGCTGAACCGGGGCGCAGACCTGCAGGCGGCCTCCTGGGCGCGGATGCGCGCCACGCCTGCAGGCCGCGCGTGCCTGGACGGGTCGGCCTTGTCACGAAACCGTCGCGGGAAGGCTTCTACACTCGACGCATGACTTCCCGCGTCGCCGCGGCCGCCGTGGCGATGCCGCCGCTTCTCAACCGCGAACGCGAGATCCTCGAGTTCAACCGGCGCGTTCTGGCCCAGGCCCGTCGCGTCGACGTGCCGCTCCTGGAACGGCTGCGCTATGTCTGCATCGTCTCGTCGAATCTCGACGAGTTCTTCGAGGTCCGCGTCGCCGACAGCCTCGAGGCGGCACGCCGCCCCGGCACGGGCGTGACGGTCGCCGACATCGACGCGCTGGCGGCTTCGGTGCACGCCCTCATCGACGAGCAGTACGCGCTCTTCAACGGCGATGTCATGCCGGCGCTGGCGCGGCACGACATCCGCATCCTCAGCCACACCGACCGCGGCAAGGCCGAACAGCGCTGGGTGGCGCGCTTCTTCGAGACCCAGGTGCGGCCGCTCCTCGTGCCGGTGGGGCTCGACCCGGCGCACCCGTTTCCGCAGGTCGCGAACAAGTCGCTCAACTTCATCGCCCGGCTCGCCGGCAAGGATGCCTTCGGTCGCCGCAACACCATCGCCATCGTCAAGGTGCCGCGCGTCCTGCCGCGGGTGATCAAGCTGCCCGGCAGCGGGAAGCAGCAGCATTTCGTGCTGCTGACCAGCGTGATCCGGGCCCACCTCGGCGAGCTGTTTCCGGGCCGCGACGTCGAGGCGTTCTCGCAATTCCGGATCACCCGCGACTCCGACCTCGACGTCGATCTGGATGTCGTCAACCTGCGCCAGGCGCTGCGCTCGGGCCTGACGACGCGGCACTTCGGACAGGCGGTGCGTCTCGAGGTCGTCAACACCTGCCCGGCCGAGCTCTCGGAATTCCTGCTGCGCCAGTTCGGCCTCGCCGAGTCGGCGTTCTACAAGGTCAACGGGCCCGTCAACCTGGTTCGCATGAACGAGCTGATCGACCTCGCCGACGCGCCCGCGCTGCGCTTCGCGCCCTTCGAGCCGGCTTGGCCGGCGAGCCTGCCGCGACAGCAATCGATGTTCGACCGCCTGCGCGGCGGCGACCTGATGCTGCATCAGCCGTTCGAATCGTTCGAGCCGGTCGTCCAGTTCCTGCGCGAGGCGGTCGCCGATCCGGACGTGCTGGCCATCAAGCAGACGATCTACCGCACCGGCAGCGAATCGCCGCTGATGCACCTGCTGATCGATGCGGCGCGGCGTGGCAAGGAAGTGATGGCCGTGGTCGAGCTGAAGGCGCGGTTCGACGAAGAGGCGAACATCAACTGGGCGGAACGGCTCGAGGCCGTCGGTGCGCAGGTCGTCTACGGCATCGTCGGCCTGAAGACGCATGCCAAGCTGCTCCTGGTGACGCGCCGCGAGGAAGGACGCCTGAAGCGCTATGCGCATCTCTCGACCGGCAACTACAACCCCAGCACGGCGCGCCTGTACACCGACCTCGGCTACTTCACCGCCGCGGCCGATCTGACGGCCGATGCCGATGCCGTCTTCCAGCAGCTGGCAAGCCTCGGCCGCACCAGGCCGCTCAAGGCGATGCTGCAGGCGCCGTTCACCCTGCACAAGCAGATGCTCGCGCACGTCGGCCGGGTCGCTGAAGCGGCAGGCGCGGGACGGCAGGCACGCATCGTCGTGAAGATCAACGCGCTGACCGATGTCTCGCTGATCGAGGCGCTGGTCGCCGCGTCCCGTGCCGGCGCCAGCATCGATCTCGTCGTGCGCGGCGCCTGCCTGCTGCCGCCGGGCGTCCCCGGCGCCACCGAGCGGATTCGCGTGCGCTCGATCGTCGGCCGCTTCCTCGAGCACTCGCGCATCGCCTATTTCCGCTGGGGCGAGGGCGAGGGCGACGAAGCGCTGTTTCTCTCGAGCGCCGACTGGATGGGCCGCAACATGGTCGGCCGCATCGAGGTCGCCTGGCCAGTGCGCGACCCCAGGCTGCGCCAGCGCATCATCGACGAATGCTTGGTCCCCTACCTGCTCGACGAGCGGGACGCGTGGACGCTCGATGCCGACGGCCACTACCACCCTGTCGCCGGCGGCGCCGAGTCGGCCCAGCAGGCGTTGATCCGCCGCTACGCAGGGCACAGCTGATGGATCTCGTGCTTTGGCGCCACGCCGACGCCGTCGACGGGATCGGCGACCACGACCTCGCCCGAAGCCTCAGCGCCAAAGGCGAGCGCCAGGCCGAGCGCATGGCGGCGTGGCTCAATCGCCGTCTCGCAGACTCGACGCGCATCCTCGTCAGCCCGGCACTGCGTTGCCAGCAGACGGCCGGCGCGCTCGGCCGGCCGTTTCGCACCGTCGACGAACTCGCTCCAGGTGCCGACGCCGCCGCGATCCTTCGCGTGGCACGCTGGCCCGAGACGAACCAGCCGGTTCTCATCGTCGGCCACCAGCCGACGCTCGGCATGGCGGCCTCGCTGGCCCTCACCGGCGTTGCACAGCCCTGGTCGGTGAAAAAGGGCGCCGTCTGGTGGCTGCGCCATCGCTCCGACGACTCCGACAACGCCGTGCTGCTTCAGGCAGTGCAGTCGCCCGATGGCCTCTGATACGCCGGGGCGATCCCGAGCGCGTTCGAACACGCCGCGGGAAGCCTTCTTCAAGTGATCGTCAGAACCGGCTGGAGCAAGCCCGACTTCGACCACGCGTCGACTTCTTCGCGCAGCAGATGCAATGCGCGCGGATGCGCCTCTGCCCAGGCCGTCGTGAGACCAATGCTCGACTGCGTGCCGCTGGCCTGCAGCGAGATCGCGGCCGCAGCGACGTCGTCGCGCGCGTGACAGACGATCACGGCCAGCCGGAGGCAGAGCAGATGCAGCGCGAACGACGGCTCCTGCAGGCGTGGCTCGAGCTTGCGCAAGCCGCCGCGCTGGCCGAGCACGAGGTCGCCGATGCGCCGCAGCTGGCTCTGCGAGAAGCCAGCCGCGTCGACGTGCGACAGCACATAGGCGCTGTGCCGGTGGTGGTCGTGGTGCGAGATCATCATGCCGGCTTCGTGCAGCGCGGCCGCCCAGCGCAGCTCGTGGCGGGCTTCGGCGCTCGCTGTCGGTTGCGCGCCGGCCAGCAGCGCCGCGGCCAGCCCGGCGACGCGGCCGGCCTGGTCCTGATCGACCAGGAAGCGGCGCTGCAGCTCGCGCACGGACGCCTCGCGGATGTCCTCGCCGCCGGCCGCGGCGGCGCGCTCGGCCGCGTGGCGCGCCGCGAGATCGAAGATCACGCCCTGGCGCAGCGC
>DAIMIM010000234.1:0-5638 GCA_036722755.1 Caldimonas sp.
GAGGTGATCGCCAAGATCGACACCGAGGGCCAGGAGGCGGTCTCCGGCGCGATGCAGATCCGCAGCATTCCGCAGGCCGAGCCTGCCCCGGGCCACACGCCGGGCGTGTCGGCGGAGGTGGCGGCCCTGGCGGAAACGAAGAGCGAGGTCGCCATGCCGGCGGCCGCCAAGCTGATGGCCGAGCTCGACCTGCCTGTCGGCTCGGTGCAGGGCACCGGGCGTGGTGGCCGCGTCACCAAGGGCGACGTGCTCGAGGCGATCGAGACCGGCGGCGTCTTGGCGCCTGCGCCGGTCGCCGCACCGTCACCTGCCGCTGCGCCCGTCGCCCGTGTCGCGTCGCCAGCGCCGACCCCGGCCCGCGCGCTACCGTCGGTGGCCGTGCCGGTATCGGTGAGCTATGGCGACCGACCCGAGCAGCGCGTGCCGATGAGTCGGCTGCGCGCGCGCGTCGCCGAGCGGCTGCTGCAATCGCAGTCGACCAACGCCATCCTGACGACGTTCAATGAAGTGAACATGGCGCCGGTGATCGAGATGAGGAAGCGCTTCCAGGAGAAGTTCGAGAAGGAGCACGGCGTCAAGATCGGCTTCATGAGCTTCTTCGTGAAAGCGGCGGTCGCGGCGCTCAAGAAGTATCCGATCATCAACGCCTCGGTCGACGGCACCGACATCGTCTACCACGGCTACTTCGACATCGGCATCGCCGTCGGCTCGCCGCGCGGCCTGGTCGTGCCGATCCTGCGCAACGCCGACCAGATGAGCTTTGCCGACATCGAGAAGAAGATCGCCGAGTTCGGCCAGAAGGCCAAGGACGGCAAGCTCTCGCTCGACGACCTCACGGGCGGCACGTTCTCCATCTCCAACGGCGGCGTGTTCGGCTCGATGCTGTCGACGCCGATCATCAACCCGCCGCAGGCGGCGATCCTCGGCGTGCACGCGACCAAGGACCGCGCGGTGGTCGAGAACGGGCAGATCGTGGTCCGGCCGATGAACTACCTGGCGATGTCGTACGACCATCGCATCATCGACGGCCGGGAAGCGGTGCTCGGTCTCGTCGCGATCAAGGATGCGCTGGAAGATCCCGCACGGCTTCTCTTCGATATCTAGAAGCCATGAACCCCCACGCTCACTTCGTTCACTGCCCCCCGAGGGGGCGCTCAGCGCCCTTGGGGCGGCCCGGCGGGCGCTGACATGGCCACGTCATTCGATGTCGTCGTCATCGGCGCCGGTCCGGCTGGCTACATCGCCGCGATCCGCGCGGCCCAACTCGGTTTCTCGACTGCCTGCATCGACGAGTGGAAGAACGAGAAGGGCGGCCCCGCGCCCGGCGGCACCTGCACCAACATCGGTTGCATCCCGTCCAAGGCGCTGTTGCAGTCCTCCGAAAACTTCGATCAGGCCGGCCACCATTTCGCCGACCACGGCATCGGCCTGACGAATCTGAGCATCGACGTGCCGAAGATGATGGCGCGCAAGAAGACCGTCGTGAAGCAGAACAACGACGGCATCCTCTACCTCTTCAAGAAGAACAAGGTCGCGTTCTTTCATGGTCGCGGCTCGTTCGCGAGAAAGGCAGCCGGCGGTTGGGACATCGCGGTGGCCGGCGCCAAGCCGGAGACGATCTCCGGCAAGCACGTCGTCGTCGCGACCGGCTCCAATGCGCGCGCCTTGCCCGGCGCGTCGTTCGACGAGAAGTCGATTCTTTCGAACGACGGCGCGCTGGCGATCGACCATGTGCCGAAGACGCTGGGCATCATCGGTTCGGGCGTCATCGGTCTCGAGATGGGTTCGGTGTGGCGGCGTCTCGGCGCCGACGTGACGATTCTCGAAGCGCTGCCCACGTTCCTCGGCGCCGTCGACGCGCAGATCGCGGCCGAGGCGCACAAGGCCTTCACGCGCCAGGGCCTGAAGATCGTCCTCGGCGTCAAGATCGGCGGTGTCGCGACGGGTGCAGATGGCGTCACGGTCAACTACACCGACGCCGCCGGCACCGCCCAGGCCTACACCTGCGAGAAGCTGATCGTCTCGATCGGCCGGGTGCCGAACACCACCGGCCTCGCTGCAGACGCGGTCGGCCTCGGGCTCGACGAGCGAGGCTTCGTGGCGGTCGATGCCGACTGCAAGACCAATCTCGAGAACGTCTGGGCGATCGGCGACGTCGTGCGCGGGCCGATGCTCGCGCACAAGGGCGAAGAAGAGGGCGTCGCCGTGGCCGAACGCATCGCCGGGCAGAAGCCCCACGTCGACTTCAACACCGTGCCGTGGGTCATCTACACGAGCCCCGAGATCGCCTGGGTCGGCCAGACCGAGCAACAACTCAAGGCCGCTGGCCGCGCCTTTCGCAGCGGCACCTTTCCATTCATGGCCAACGGCAGGGCGCGCGCCCTCGGTGACACCACCGGCATGGTCAAGATGCTTGCCGACGCGAAGACCGACGAGATTCTCGGCGTGCACATGATCGGCCCGATGGTCTCCGAGCTGATCGCCGAAGCCGGCACGGCGATGGAATTCCGGGCCTCGTCGGAGGACATCGCCCGCATCTGCCACGCGCACCCGAGCCTCAGCGAAGCGACCAAGGAAGCGGCCCTCGCCGTCGACAAGCGCGCGCTGAATTTCTGATCGCGAGCGTGCGACCTCACGCTCGTTTCGCTCGCCGTCGCCCGGGGCTGCCGACGCGCGCTGCGGCCGGCCTCGCGGACACGTGACGGTGGGTGTCCGCGAGCTCTACGAACGCACGCTCGTCGAACGCGGCTACGTTTCGGACCCGGCGCAACTGCACGCCATCGACGCGCTCGAGCGCTGCGAGAACGGCTGGATCGACTACAAGACGCAGCGCGGCAACACGCTCGCCAAGCTGGTCGCGCGGCCGACGATTCCGCGCGGCGTCTACATGTGGGGCGGCGTCGGCCGCGGCAAGAGCTTCCTGATGGACTGCTTCTTCAACTCGGTGCCGCTGCAGCGCAAGACCCGTCTTCACTTCCACGAGTTCATGCGCGAGGTGCATCGCGAGCTGGCGCAGATGCCGGGCATCAGCGATCCACTGACCCACCTCGGCAAGGACATCGCGCAGCGCTTTCGCCTCATCTGCCTGGACGAGTTCCACGTCGCCGACATCACCGACGCGATGATCCTGCATCGCCTGATCGAAGCGCTCTTCGCCAACCGCGCCAGCATCGTCACGACCTCGAACTTTCCGCCCGACGGCCTCTATCCGAACGGCCTGCACCGCGACCGCATCCTGCCGGCGATCGAGCTGCTGAAAGAGAGGCTGGAGGTGGTCGGCGTCGACAACGGCACCGACTACCGCCAGTCGACGCTGCTCGACGTCGAGCTCTATCACACGCCTCTCGGCGCGGACGCGGACGCGGCGATGGAGCGCACGTTCGAGCGGCTTGCCGAAGCCAGGGACGAAGACCCGATCCTGAAGATCGAACATCGCGAGATCCGAGCGCGTCGCCGTGCCGGCGGCGTGGTCTGGTTCGATTTCAAGGAGCTTTGCGGCGGCCCGCGCTCTCAGAACGACTATCTCGAGCTTGCGACCCAGTTCCACACCCTGCTGCTGTCAGGCGTGCCCAAGATGCCGCCGCGCTACGCTTCGGAAGCCCGGCGCTTCACCTGGCTGGTCGACGTGCTCTACGATAGACGCGTCAAGCTCGTCATGTCGGCGGCGGTCGAGCCTGAAGCGTTGTACACCGAGGGTCCGCTTGTCAATGAGTTTTCGCGCACGGTGTCGCGCCTTCGCGAAATGCGTTCGGCGGAGTACCTTGCCGAAGCCAGGCGCACCGTCGACACCACACTGACCTGATGCCGCACGTCCTGCTCGATTCGCTGCGTCGCCGCTTCGGCGAGGCGTCGTTCATGTTGCTCGCTGCGTTCGCGGCGCTTCCGGTCGATGCCGCGGGCGATGCGGCGTCGGCGGTATCGATGAGCCAGGAGCGCGCGCTTATTGCCGCCGAGCGCACCGCCGTCGAGGCCCGGTTCACGAGCCGTGAGCGCGAGTGCAGTGATCATTTCGTCGTCACGTCGTGCGTCGACGCGGCGAAGCGGGCGAGGCGCGAAGCGCTCGATCGGCTGCGCGCGAGGCAGCTGGTGGTCGACGCGGCGCGTCGACACGAACGGGCGGACGAGCGCCGCAAGGAATTGAGCGACAAGGCAGCCGAAGACGCCAGTCGCGACAGCGCTTCGGCCAGCGGCAGCGCTGCGCGCAGTGCCTCGCAGGCAGCCTCGGCGGCGACGGGCGCACCGTCGCTCGGCCTGCGTGCCGGCACGGGCAGCCCGCGCGTGGCGAGCGGCGCCGCCGGCAGCGGCATCGGCCGCGACCGGACCCGTGCCGCAGACAGGAGCAATGCACCGAAGGCCCACCCCGCGGAAAGCCCGCAGGCCAGGAAGGACCGCGAAACGAAGAGTCGGGAAGCCTTCGACAAGCGACGGATGGAGGCCGAGGAACACCGTGCGCAGAGCATGGATCGCGCCGCGCGGCGAACGGCGTCCAAGGCGCCAGCGGCGAGCCTGCCGCTACCCGGCGCGTCTGCCGCAAGCGCGACGAGCCGCTAGCGCCGCTGCCGCGGCGACGCCCGATCAGGCGAGCGGTTCGACCCGCACCAGCGCCAGCGACAGGTTGTCGCCCGATCCGCGCGCACGCTGGCGCGCTTTGCCGACCAGCATCTCGGTTGCTTCGCGCGGCGGCAGCGCATGGACGATCGCGCCGAGCTCGCGCGGCGTGAAGTAGTGCCAGAGGCCGTCGCTGCACGACAGCACGCTGTCGCCGATCTCGAGACGATCGATGTGCTTTTGCGACATCGGCGGATCCTGGAAGGTGCCGAGGCAGCCGGTCAGCAGGTTGGACTGCGGATGGTTGTTCGCCTCTTCCTCGGTGATCTGCCTTTCGTCGACGAGCCGCTGCACATACGAGTGGTCGATCGAGCGGCTCACCATTTCGGCGGCACGGAAGTGATAGATGCGCGAGTCGCCGGCGTGGACGAAATCGCACTCGCGGGTCGGGCTGATCATGAACGAGGCGATCGTGCTGTGCGGCTCTTCTTCGGAGGTGATGGCCGTCAGTTTGATCATGAGGTGCGCCTCGAGGACCAGCTGCTTCAGCGCTTCGGTCGGATCGTCGCGGCTGGGCGAATAGCGCTCGAAGAGCTGCTGGGCGGTGAGGATGACCTGGTCGGCGGCCTTGCGCCCGCCGCTCTTGCCGCCCATGCCGTCCGCGAGCACGCCCATCACGCAGCCGGGGACGCGGCCGTGCGGAAGGATCTGGACCTGATCCTGCTGGTACGCGCGATCGCCGCGATGCAACCCCGTCGTCGCGGAAAGCCGGTAGCCCAAGCTCGAGGTGCCCATGGCAGAAAACTATAATCGCTTTGCCCTGCATCAAAAGGCCCAAATCCGCGAACTAGTCGCGTGCCTGCGGGCGCCCATGAACGACAACCTGCACTCATTGCCGCGCCGGCTCATCGAACTGCGCATGGAGCACGCGGATCTTGACAATCTCATCGACCTCGCGGTCGCCGAGCCGGTCAGCGACGAGCTGTCGCTGCGGCGCTTGAAGAAACGCCGACTGCTGCTGCGCGATCACATCTCACGCATCGAGGCCGAGCTCGAACCGCAGCAGCCCGCATGAGCCGCCGGGCCGTTC
>DAIMIM010000235.1:0-5630 GCA_036722755.1 Caldimonas sp.
CTTGGCGGCCTGCGCCACCGGGTCGGCGGCCTGCGCCGAGCTCGAGAGCGTCGGCCCGAACAGCACGATCACCTTGTCCTGGAAGATCAGCTTCTTGAAGACGTCGATCGCCTGCTCTTTCTTGGTCTGCTCGTCTTCGATCTGCAGTGCCAGCTTGTCGCCCTTGACGCCGCCTCCAGCATTGATCTCGTCGACGGCGAGCTGCAGGCCGTTCCTGATCGACTGGCCGTACTGGCCGGCCGCGCCGGAGAGCGCCTCGGCAGCGCCGATCTTGATGTCGGCCGCGCAGGCAGACGTGATGGCGCCGGCCGCGACCAGGGCGGCGACGAGGGTGCGGGTGGCAAAACGCGATCCGGTGTTCATCGGGACAATCTCCAGAAGATGTGGTCGCCTCTCGGGGCGAAGCCCGCAATTATCATTCGCCTGCCAGGACCCGCGTGCCCGCGCGGCCGGCGCTCCTTCCATCGGGCCATGTCGAGGTCAACCATGTTGAAAAACCTCACCCGCCGCGACGCCTGCGCGTTGCTGGCGATTCCGGCGCTTGGCGCCCTGTCTTCGCGCGTCGTCGCGGCCGGCAACGCCCCGTTGGTGGTCGGCTTCGTCTACGTGAGCCCGATCGGCCAGGCCGGCTGGACCTACCAGCACGAGCTCGGTCGCCGCGAGCTCGAGCGCGCCCTCGGGCCGCGCGTGAAGACCATCGCCGTCGAGTCGGTAGCCGAAGGCGCGGATTCGGAGCGCGTGATGCGCGATCTCGTCGACGCGCAAGGCGCCAGGCTCGTCTTCGCGACGAGCTTCGGCTATCTCGAGCCGGCCTTGCGCGTTGCGGCCGATCATCCCGAGGTTCGCTTCGAGCACGCTGGCGGCTACAAGACCGCCGCGAATCTGGCGACCTACGATGCGCGCTACTACGAGGCGCGCTGGCTGGCCGGTTGGTTGGCCGGGCACGCCAGCAGAACCGGTGTTGCGGGCTACGTGGCCGGCTTTCCGGTGCCGGAGGTCGTGCAGGGCATCAATGCATTCGCGCTCGGCATGCGCGCGGCCAATCCCAAGGCGGCCGTGCGCGTGCTCTGGCTGGACACCTGGTTCGATCCGCCGAAGGAGCGCGACGCGGCGCAGTCGCTGATCGACCAGGGCGCCGACGTGCTCACGCACCACAGCGCCTCGACCGCCGTCGCGCAGACGGCCCAGGCCAACTTCAGGGCAAAGGGCACGCGCGTCGTGCCGTATCCGAGCGACATGCGCGCCGTCGCAGCCGACGCGCAGCTCGTCGCCATCGTCCATCGCTGGGGCCGCTTCTACACGCGTGTCGCCGAACGCGTGATCGCGGGCACCTGGACGCCGGAGCCGGTCTGGGGAGGCATCGCCAGCGGCATGGTCGACATCGCGGCCGTCGATCCCACGCTTCCGACTGTCCTGCGTGCGTCGCTGCAGTCGAAGCGACAGGCGATTGTCACCAGCACGCTCAAGCCCTTCGGCGCGCCGCTGGTCGACAACGCCGGCGCGGTTCGCCTCGCCCACGGATCGCTCGACGACGCGAAGATCAAGACGATGGATTGGCTCGCCTCGGGCGTGATCGGCAGCGTTCCGAAAACGCGCTGACGCTCGGCCGCCTGCAGCGGCGCCACGGACCGTCGTTCCCGATCAGCTCGCGGCGACGCGTGGCCGCACGGCGTCGGCCAGGGTCTCGGCAGCCTTGCCGAAGGCATAGGCATCCATGCCGAGGCTGCCCATCGTCACGCTGTCGTGGATGCGGACGGGCGCTGCGTCGCGGCCGCCGGCGCCGGCGGCCACATACCACGGCAGCAGGTGCTCGTCGGTCGGATGCATGTCGACGCCGTAGGGCGCCAAGCGGCGATAGGCGAACAGCGCGTCCCAGTCGCGCGCGGCTGCCCGGTCGGCGATCCAGGCCCTGAAGGCGGCGCTTTCGGGAATCTCCGGTTGGGCCTGTTCCGGGTGCAGGCCACCGCCGCGAAAGATGCGGCGCAGGTTGTGCGTGATGCTGCCGCTACCGAGCACCAGCACGCCGTCTGCGGCGAGCGACTGCAGCGCGGCGCCGAGTGCGAATTGGGTTGCCGGCGCGTCGCTCGCCACGAAGGCGAGCGGCACGACCGGAATGTCGGCGTCGGGATAGATGTAGCGCAGGGCGGTCCAGGCGCCGTGGTCGAGGCCGCCTTCGAGCGCCGAGCGGGCGTCGATGCCGGCGCGCTGCAGCAGCGCGAGCATGCGTGCCGCCAGGGCGGGGTCGCCGGGCGCGTCGTAGCGCATCGTCTGCAGGCGCGGGTCGAAGCCGCCGAAGTCGTAGACGGCATGGTGCTGCGCGCCGGCGAGCACGACCGGCACGCGTGCCGAGGTGTGCGCGGAGACGCTGACGATCGCCTTCGGCCGGCCGAAGGTGGCGTCAATCGCCGGGCCGAGCCTCGTCATGAAGGCGCCGGCCTCGCCCGGCTCGAGGGCGATCATGGGCGAGCCGTGGGAGACGAAGACAGGGGGCAGGATTTGACGCATGGAGCGATTGGATCACCGGCGGTGCTCGACTGGATTCAGCCCGCCTGCACGCAGCGTTCACGACTCGTGTAAGTTCGGCCGGCGATGACAAGCGCTCTTTCGCGGCCCGACCGCTTCGACCCCCCGCACCGACGATGACCGACGCTTCCCCTACGGCTGGCCCGCTCCGACCGCCTTCGCCGTGGCGGCTGGGCTGGCGCCAGCTGCTGCGCGACTTCCGCGCCGGCGAGTTGCGCTTGCTCGTCGTCGCGGTGACGCTGGCGGTCGCCGCGCTGACGGCGGTCGGATTTTTCGCCGACCGCATCAACGGTGGCCTCGCGCGCGATGCGCGCCAGCTGCTCGGCGGCGACGCGATCGTCGCCAGCGACCAGCCGGCGCCGCCGTCGTTCGAGGCCAAGGCGCATGCGCTCGGCCTGGCCACCTCGACCACCGCCAACTTCCCGAGCATGGGCCGCGCTCCCGACGCCAAGGGCGGCGCGACCCGGCTCGTCAGCGTCAAGGCGGTGAGCGACGCCTATCCCTTGCGCGGCAAGCTGCGCCTGCGCGGCGCGGGCGGCGCCCGGGACATCGACGTGGCGAAGGGCCCGGCGCCCGGCACGGCGTGGGTCGACGCTTCGGTGCTCGATGCGCTCGGCCTCCAGCTCGGCGACACGCTGCTGCTCGGCGACGCCAGCCTGCGCCTGGCCAGCGTGATCGCCATCGAGCCGGATCGCGGCACGGGCTTTTCGAGCTTTGCGCCGCGCGTCATGCTGAACGACGCCGACCTGGCGGCGACCGGGCTGGTGCAGCCGACCAGCCGCATCGGCTACCGCTTCGCTGTGGCGGCGAACCAGGCGAGCGACGCCAAGGTCGCCGAGTTCGTCGCCTGGGCCGAGGCCGAAGTGAAAGCGAGGAGCCTGCACGGCGTGCGCATCGAGTCGCTCGCCACGGGACGACCCGAAATGCGGCAGACGCTCGACCGCGCCGGCAAGTTCCTCAACCTCGTCGCCTTGCTCGCGGCCTTGCTCGCGGCAGTCGCCGTCGGCATCGCCTCGCGCGATTTCGCCAGCCGCCATCTCGACGACTGCGCGATGCTGCGCGTGCTCGGCTTGCCGCAGCGAACGATCGCCCTGCAGTATCTGTTCGAGTTCGCGCTGGTCGGCCTTGTCGCCAGCGTCGCCGGTCTCGTCATCGGCTTTGCCGTGCACTACGTCTTCATCTGGTTTCTCTCGGGCCTCGTCGCGGCCGTGCTGCCGCCGCCGGGCGTTTGGCCGGCCCTGTTCGGCGTCGGCGTCGGCTTCACGCTGCTGCTCGGCTTCGGATTGCCGCCGGTGCTGCAACTGGCGCGCGTGCCGGCGCTGCGCGTGATCCGGCGCGACGTCGGCGCGCTCAAGCCGGCCTCGATCGCCGTGCTCGGCGCCGGCGTGCTGGGCTTTGCGGCCTTGCTGCTGGCGGTATCGAGCGACCTCAAGCTCGGCTTGATCGCGGTCGGCGGCTTTGCGGGCGCGGTGTGTGTGTTCGCCCTGATGTCCTGGCTCGCGCTGGTTGTCCTGCGCCGCTCGGTGCCCGAGACCGGCGCGCCGCGCTGGCTGGTGCTCGCCACGCGGCAGATCGCTTCGCGCCCGGCCTTCGCCGTGCTGCAGGTGTCGGCGCTGGCCGTGGGCCTGCTTGCGCTGGTGCTGCTGTTCCTGCTGCGCACCGACCTCATCGCCAGCTGGCGGCAGGCGACGCCCAAGGATGCGCCGAACCGCTTCGTCATCAACGTGCAGCCGCCGCAGGCCGACGCCTTCCAGCAAAAGCTCAAGGCTTCCGGCGTGGCGCGCTACGACTGGTTCCCGATGATCCGCGGGCGCCTCGTCGCGATCGACGGCAAGCCCGCCGTCCCCGATGCGATGCCCGACGAGCGCGCCAGGCGCCTGCTCGATCGCGAGTTCAATCTCAGCCACAGCGCGACCTTGCCGGAGCACAACACCGTCGCCGCCGGCAAATGGACCGACAACGAACAGGGCGCGCTCAGCGTCGAGGAAGGCCTGGCCCAGACGCTCGGCCTGAAGCTCGGCGACACGCTGCGCTTCGATCTCGGCGGCATGGTCGTCGAAGGCAGGATCACGAGCCTGCGCAAGGTCGACTGGTCGTCGATGCGCGTCAACTTCTTCGTCCTCTTTCCGACCGCCAGCGTGCCCGACGCGCCGGTCAGCTACATCGCCGCCTACCGCGCGCCAACGACGCCCGGCTTCGACAACGCGATCAGCCGCGATTTCCCGAACATCACCTCGATCGACGTCTCGGCCTCGATCGCGCAGATCCAGGGCGTGCTCGACCAGGTCGTGCGCGCGGTCGAGTTCCTGTTCGGCTTCACCCTCGCCGCCGGCCTCGTCGTGCTGTTCGCGGCGGTCAGCGCGACACGCGAGTCGCGGGCCCGCGAGTTCGCGGTGATGCGCGCGCTCGGCGCCAGCAGCAAGCTGCTCGCGCAGGTGCAGCGCGCCGAGCTGCTGGGCGTCGGCGCCCTGGCCGGCGTGCTCGCGTCGCTGGCGGCGATCGCGGTGAGCTGGGCCCTGGCGCGCTATGTCTTCGAGTTCGCGTGGAGCCCCTCGCCGCTGGTGCCGCTGGCCGGCGGCGCGGTCGGCGCGCTGCTGGCCCTGGCGGCCGGCTGGTGGGGCCTGCGCGAGGTGCTGACCCGGCCGGTCGTGCAGACGCTGCGCCAGGCTGCGGATTTGTAGGCAGCTCGCGCCGAAATCGCACGGCCGGTCGTTGCGTGTCGGCCCGCCGGGGCTGGGTCCGCCCGCGGGCTCGCGGCATACTTCGCGCCATGTCGGCATCCGCACGGGATCGCGTCTATCGCGTGCTCCACCTCGAAGATTCGGAGCTCGATCACGAGCTGATGGTGGCGCACCTCGTGCGCGGCGGCCTGATGGCGCAGACGCGCCGCGTCGAATCGGAGATCGGCTTCCTCGAGGCGCTCGACGAGCCCTGGGACGTGGTCGTCTCCGACTACAACCTGCCGGGCTTTTCCGGCCTGCTCGCGCTCGAGCTGCTCAAGGCCAACGCGCGCGACGTGCCGTTCGTGCTGGTCTCCGGCGAGATCGGCGAAGACACCGCCGTCGAGGCGATGCGCAACGGCGCCAGCGACTACCTGCAGAAGAGCC
>DAIMIM010000236.1:0-5606 GCA_036722755.1 Caldimonas sp.
GCATCGCGCCGGAGACCGCCTCCTGGCCCTCGGTGTCGATCTTGGCGATCACCTCTTCGGCGATGCAGCTGTCGCCGTCGTTCTTGATGATCTGTGCGAGCACGCCCGCCGCGGGCGCCGGCACCTCGAGCACGACCTTGTCGGTCTCGATCTCGACCAGGATCTCGTCGAGCTCGACGGCCTGTCCGGGCTTTTTCTTCCACTGCAGGAGCGTCGCTTCGGCCACCGATTCCGACAGTTGCGGAACCTTCACTTCGATCAATGCCATTCTGTTTGCCTTGTTGTTGTCGTGCCCGCTTCGTCGCGAAGGATGACGCGGCGCCCGCCGGGCCGCCCCAAGGGCGCCGCCGCCCCCCGCGGGGGGCGGCGAACGAAGAGAGCGTGGGGGCCTCACTTCGTCAGGACGAAGCCCTTGAGCTTGCCGAACGCTTGGTCGAGCAAGGCCTTCTGCTGCTCCTGGTGGAGATGGGCGTAGCCGACCGCCGGCGAGGCCGACGGAGCGCGCCCTGCGTAGCCGAGGCGCTGGCCTTCGGCCATGTTCTCGTGGATCGTGTGCTGCACGAAGAACCAGGCGCCCTGGTTCTGCGGCTCGTCCTGGCACCAGACGACCTCGGCCAGGTTCGGATACTTCTTGAACTCCGCGGCGAACGACTTGTGCGGGAACGGATAGAGCTGCTCGACGCGGATGATCGCAACATCGTTCTTGCGCTCGGCGCGCGAGCGTACGAGGTCGTAGTAGACCTTGCCCGAGCAGGCGATCACCCGCTTGACCTTCTCGGCGTTGAGTTCGGTGCTCTGCTCGCCGATCACTGTCTTGAACTCGCCCTTGGTGAAATCGTTGAGCGGCGAGCTCGCGTCCTTGGCGCGCAGCAACGACTTCGGTGTCAGGATGATCAAAGGCTTCCTGAACATCCGCACCATCTGGCGGCGCAGGACATGGAAGATCTGGCTCGCCGAGGTCGGCTGCACGACCTGCATGTTGTTGTCGGCCGAGAGCTGCATGAAGCGCTCGAGCCGGGCCGACGAGTGCTCGGGGCCCTGGCCTTCGTAGCCGTGCGGAAGCAGCAGCGTCAGGCCGTTGGCCCGGCCCCACTTGACCTCGCCGGAGGCGATGAACTGGTCGATCACGACCTGCGCGCCGTTGACGAAATCGCCGAACTGCGCTTCCCAGATCACGAGCGTGTTCGGTTCGGCGCTGGCATAGCCGTACTCGAATCCGAGCACCGCTTCTTCGGACAGCAGCGAATCGATGACGACGAAAGGCGCCTGTCCGTCGGCCACGTGCTGCAGCGGCGTGTACGTGCCTTCGTCCCAGCGCTCGCGGTTCTGGTCGTGCAGCACGGCGTGGCGGTGCGTGAAGGTGCCACGCGCCGAGTCCTCGCCCGATAGGCGAACGGCGTAGCCGCTCGCGACCAGCGACGCATAGGCGAGGTGCTCTCCCATGCCCCAGTCGACCGGATTGTCGCCTCGACCCATCGCCGCCCGATCTGCGAGCACCTTCTCGACCAGCGGATGCACCTTGAAATTCGGAGGCACGCTCGTGATCCGCTCGGCCAGGCGCTTCAGCTCGGTCATGGGCAGCGCCGTGTCGGCGGCGTCGGTCCACTTCTTGTTGAGGAAGGGCGACCAGTCGACCGCGTACTTGCTCTTGTAGTTGGTCAGCACCGGGTCGTAGCTGCTCTTGCCGGCGTCGAGAGCAGCCCGCGTCGACTTGACCATGCTGTCGGGGCCATCGGCGGGCAGAACGCCCTGGACGACGAGCTTGTCGCCGTAGATCTTGCGCGTGCCCGGATGCGCGGCGATCTTCTTGTACATCAGCGGCTGGGTCATGGCCGGCGTGTCCTGCTCGTTGTGGCCGAGCTTCCTGAAGCAGACGATGTCGACGACGACATCCTTGTTGAACTCCTGCCGGTAGTCGAGCGCGATCTGCGTGCACAGGACCACCGCTTCCGGATCGTCGCCATTCACGTGCAGCACGGGTGCCTCGATCATCTTGACGACGTCGGTGCAATACAGCGTCGAGCGCGAATCGCGCGGGTCGGAGGTGGTGAAGCCGATCTGGTTGTTGATGACGACGTGAACCGTGCCGCCCGTGTAGTAGCCGCGTGTCTGCGCGAGCGCCAGCGTCTCCATCACGACGCCCTGGCCGGCGAACGCGGCATCGCCGTGGACGATGATCGGCAGCACGGTATCGCCTTCGGCGTCGCCACGGCGGTCGAGCCGCGCCTTCACCGATCCTTCGACCACCGGATTGACGATCTCGAGATGCGAGGGGTTGAACGACAGGCTGAGGTGCACCGGGCCGCCGGGCGTCGTCACGTCGCTCGAGAAGCCCTGGTGGTACTTGACGTCACCCGACGGCAGGTTCTCGGGCGCCGTATGGTCGAACTCGGCGAACAGATCCTTCGGCAACTTGCCGAGCGTGTTGACCAGCACGTTCAGCCTGCCCCGGTGCGCCATGCCGATGACGATTTCCTGCACGCCCTTGCCACCAGCGCGCTGCACGAACGCGTCCATCGAAGCGATGAAGCTCTCGCCGCCTTCGAGCGAGAAGCGCTTCTGGCCGACGTACTTGGTGTGCAGGTAGCGCTCGAGCCCTTCGGCCGCGGTGAGGCGGTCGAGGATGTGGATCTTTTCCTCGGCGGTGAAGGACGGCTTGGAGCGCACCGGCTCGAGCCGCTGCTGCCACCAGCGCTTTTCGGTCGGCTCGGTGCAGTGCATGTATTCGGCGCCGATCGTTCCGCAATAGGTCTCGCGCAAGGCCTGCACGATCTCGCGCAGCGTCATGTGCTCGGCGGTCGAGAAGTAGGTGTTCGTGGCGCTGAACACCATGTCCATGTCGGCTTCGGTGAGGTCGTAGAAGACCGGTTCGAGCTCGGGAATCTTCGGCCGCTCCTGCCGCTTCAGCGGATCGAGATCGGCCCAGCGCGAGCCGAGGAAGCGGTAGGCGCCGATCAGCGACTGGACGTGGACCTGCTTGCGCGCGATGGCGAGATCCGAATTCGACGCCCGGTTGCCGAAGGCGTTGGCCTTGGCGCGCTGCGCGAACGATTCGACCACCGGGGCATGCGCCATGTCGCGCGCCGACGAGCCGTCGGCGGCGGGGACGTTCTGCAGCGCGTCGAAATAGGTACGCCAGTTGTCGGGAACGGAACCGGGGTTGTCGAGGTAGGCCTCATACAACTCTTCGACGTACGGCGCGTTACCGCCGAACAGGTACGAGCTCGCCCTGTCGTCTTGCATCATCTCGCTCACCTTTCACGCCGGCTTCCGGCGTTGCAGTGGGTTTGGAAAACCTTCCGCGCTTCGGCTGCACCGGCTCACGGATTGCGACCCGGCTCGTTCACGTTGCGAACGAGCGGACGGGAAGTCCCTCTCAAGTCTCGAGGGACTGTAGCACTCCGATTTGACTGCAACGCCACCATGATGGGCATTGCAACGTGACGCTTGCCCGCATCCGGCGCTCGGCATCGACACGATCGATATGCGCATGAACGCGCGCGCCGCAAGTGCCTGGCTGCGCGCTGGAGCGCTACAGCAGCCGCTGCCGCGTCTCCTCGTATTCTCGTTTTAGCCGCGCGATGAGCTCGCGCGCTGGAACGACACTGCGGATCGCGCCGATCCCCTGCCCCGATCCCCAGATGTCCTTCCAGGCCTTGCGCGCATCGCCGCCGAAATTCATCTTGCTCGGATCGCTCACCGGTAGCGCGTCGGGGTCGAGCCCGGCGTTGCGGATCGAGCCCTTGAGGTAGTTGCCGTCGACGCCGGTGAAGAGGCTCGAATAGACGATATCGTCGCTGCTGCCCTCGACGATCATCTGCTTGTACGCGTCGACCGCGCGCGCCTCGTCGGTGGCGATGAAGGCCGAGCCGATGTAGGCGAAGTCGGCGCCCATCGCGCGGGCCGCGAGCACGGCGCCGCCGCTGGCGATCGCACCCGAGAGCGCGAGCGGGCCGTCGAACCATTGCCGGATCTCGGCGACGAGCGCGAACGGGCTCTTGACGCCGGCATGGCCACCAGCCCCGGCGGCGACGGCGATCAACCCGTCGGCGCCTTTCTCGATCGCCTTCTTCGCGAACGTGTTGTTGATGATGTCGTGCAGCACGACGCCACCCCAGCCATGCACCGCGTCGTTGACATCGGTGCGCGCGCCGAGCGAGGTGATGACGATCGGCACCTTGTACTTCGCGCACATCTGCATGTCGTGCTCGAGGCGGTCGTTGCTCTTGTGCACGATCTGGTTGACGGCGAACGGCGCAGCTGGCCGATCCGGATGCTCGCGGTCGTGCGCGGCCAGCGTCTCGGTGATCTCCGCGAGCCACGCGTCGAGCTGCTCGGCGGGCCGCGCATTGAGTGCCGGCATGGCGCCGACCACGCCGGCCTTGCATTGGGCGATCACCAACGCCGGATTGCTGATGATGAAGAGCGGCGCGCCGATGATCGGCAATGGAAGGTTGCGCAGGACGGGCGGCAAGGGCATGTGGACTTCCGGTTCGTGAATGGCGAGAACGGGTCGAGGTGCGATCAGAACGCGTCGAGCGCAAGCGCGGTGACGCTCGCGGCGCCGTCGACGATGGCGTCTCGCAGGCCGGGCGCCTTGCTGAGCAAGTGCTCCGCATAGAAGCGTGCCGTGACGACCTTGGCCTGGAGAAACGCCGCGTCGCCGGTGCTTGCGGCAAGCAGCCGCTGCGCTGCCAGAAGGGCGCGTGCCATCTGCCAGCCGGCCATGAGATTGCCGGCGAGCATGAGGTAGGGGACGGAGCCGGCGAACACGGCGTTCGGATTCGACTTGCTTTCGCTGACCACGAAATCGACCACCTGCTCGAACGCGAGCCGCGCTGCGCCCAGGTGCTTTTTCACCGATCCCGCAGCATCGCCGGCCGCCGACGCGAGCTCGACTTCGGTCGCTGCGATCTGCGCGGCGATGGCCCTGGCGACACGGCCGCCGTCACGCGCCGTCTTGCGGCCCACCAGGTCGTTCGCCTGGATCGCCGTCGTGCCTTCGTAGATCGGCAGGATGCGTGCGTCGCGCAGGTACTGCGCCGCGCCGGTCTCCTCGATGAAGCCCATGCCGCCATGCACCTGCACGCCAAGGCTCGCGACCTCGACGCTCATCTCCGTGCTGTAGCCTTTCACAAGCGGCACGAGGAACTCGTAGAAGGCCTGGTTCTGCTTGCGCGTTTCAGGATCGGGATCGTGATGCGACGCATCGAAGGCCGCGGCGGCGACGATCGCCATCGCCCGGCAGCCTTCGGTGTAGGCGCGCATCGTCATCAGCATGCGGCGCACGTCCGGGTGGTGGACGATGGTCGCGCTGCCCGCGACCGAGCCGTCGACCGGCCGCGACTGCACGCGCTCCTTGGCGAACGTCGCCGCCTTCTGGTAGGCCCGTTCGGCCACGGCGATGCCCTGCATGCCCACGGCGTAGCGGGCCGCGTTCATCATGATGAACATGGTCTCGAGGCCGCGGTTCTCTTCGCCGATCAGCGTGCCGATCGCGCCGGCGCCGTCGAGCCCCGGGCCGCCCTTGTCGCCGAACTGGAGCACCGCTGTCGGGCTGGCCTTGATGCCCAGCTTGTGCTCGATGCTGACGCACCAGGCGTCGT
>DAIMIM010000237.1:0-5601 GCA_036722755.1 Caldimonas sp.
TCGCCGCGTTCTGGTCCTGGCTGGCCCGACCCGCCGTTGCCGCCGGGTTCGCGAGCGTGATGGCGGCGACGCTGGTCGGCGTCATGTGGTGGGACCGCCCGCTCGACGACGCACTGCCGTCGGCAACGCCAGCTCCCGTCGCGCGCGAGCGATCGACGACATCAGCTCCCGTCAGTCGCGAGCCGTCCGCCACGCCAGCTCCCGTTACGGGCGAGCCGGCAGCGGCGGCTTCCGCCGCGACGCCGACCGCACCGAGCGGTCTCGCGAAGGCGGCGCCTTCATTGGCGTTGCAGCGAGCCGCCGAAGCGACGCTGTCGCCAGCACCGGCGCAGGTGCCGCCTGCCGTGCCGCTGGAAAAGCGCGAACGCGCCGACAACGCGGCCGCGTCCAGGCCGCCCGCACCGGCTGCCGCACCGCTGCCGTTTCCCGCGTCTCCCGGTGGCAACGCGGCGGGCTCGCTCGCCAACGAAGCCGCCCCATCGCGGCAAGCCGCGCCCGCCGAGGCGGCGAAGAAAGCCGATGCCGATGCCGATGCCGCCGTCCGCGACGAGCTGCGGCGCGCGCGGCCGGCGTCGGTGGCGCGCGACGAGGCTGCAGACAGCGCCGCCAAGACCCGCGCCCGCCTGGCCGTCGCGGCGCCGCTTGCCGCTGCGCCAATTGCGGCCGAGCCATTTGCTACGGCATCGGTGGGCGTCGCGCCGCCGCTGTCGCCGGTGCTCGCCTCGCTGGCGAGCGACGGCGGGCGCTGGACGCTGCAGCGCGCGAGTGGAGAACGCGTCGCCGTTGATGGCGCCCTGCGAGCCTGGCTCGCGCAGGTCGATGCGGCCGCGCGCTGGCGCTCGCCGACGGCACTGGCCGAACGTGGCGACCCGAGCAGCGACGCGGTGACGACCGGCGGTGCCGCGGTGGCAAGCGCCCTGAGCCAGCCGGACACCGGCATCCGCGGGATGACACTGGTGCTGCTCCACGACGGCCAGGCCGACACCACGGTCCGCCTCGAAGCGACTCGGGTCGTCGTCGAGCGGCGCGTCGGAGGCCGGCTGGTCACGTCGTTAGCGCCGCTGGCCGCCGACCTGGCGGCGAGTCTCGCAGCGAGCTTTCCGCCGGGGTCGCGCTAGCCCTGTTCACAGGACGGAGGCTGTGTGCGCCAGCGCACTGTCGCGTAGCGCGAGTGCAGTCATGCTGCACCATTCGAGGTCCGGATGGCGTCCCGGGTACTCGCACAGGAGGATCGAAGATGCGCTACCTGATCATCGTGCTGTCGATGACTCTCGGCTTGTTGACCTCGGCTGCGGCCCAACTGAGCATCGGCATCGGCCTTCCCGGTGTGAGCATCGGCATCAATGTGCCGCTGTTCCCGCAACTCGTCCGCGTGCCGGGCTATCCGGTCTACTACGCGCCGCAACTGCAATCGAATTTCTTCTTCTACGACGGTATGTACTGGGCCTACCAGGGCGACAACTGGTACGCGAGCTCCTGGTACAACGGACCGTGGGACTTGGTGGGTCCGGAGAACGTGCCCCTCTTCGTCCTTCGGGTACCCGTGCGCTACTACCGCAGTCCTCCTGCGTACTTCCGCGGCTGGCAGGCGGACGCTCCCCCGCGCTGGGGCGAGCACTGGGGCAATGCGTGGCAGCAGCGTAGAAGCGGGTGGGATCAATGGAACCGCAGTTCCGCGCCGCCGCCCGCGCCGCTGCCCACCTACCAACGACGCTACTCGGCCGATCGGTATCCGCAGGCGCAGCAGCAACAGGCGCTTCGCAGCCAGAACTATCGCTACGTGCCGCGCGACGCGATCGTTCGCCAGCACTTCGAACAGCCAGCGCCGCAAAAGTCGCCGGTGCCGGCACAGCGTGAGCCGCAAAAGTCGCCGGCGCCGGCACAGCGTGAGCCGCAAAAGTCGCCGGCGCCACCGCAGCGCGAGCCGCAAACCGCATCGCCTGCCAAGCGCCCGGAGCCGCCGCGAACGGCTGTCGAACCGGTTCGACGGCCAGAACCCATCCAGACCGCCCCGCAGCCGAAGGCACCTGCCGTTCCGGAACAGAGGAAGCAGCCCTTGCCGGTCGTCCCGTCGCATCAGCCGGAGCGCCCGATCGCAGGCCAAGTCACCCCTCAACCAAGAGCGCCGGCGGTCGCGGAGGAGAAGAAGCAACCGCAACCGGTCTCGCGTGAGCAGCGGCCCGCTCCGACGGCCGTCGCCCCTCAGGCGCGAACCCCGGCGGCCCAGGAGCAGAGGAAGCCGGCGCCAGCGGCGGCGCCGCGTGAGCAGCCACCGGCCGCACCGAACAGAAATGCCGCGCCGGACAAGGGCGCGCGGCCGCAACAGAAACAAGAGCAAGGGCAGCGCAAGGGCCCCGAGAACGGCGACGAGCCGGCTCAACGCAAGAACTAGCGACCGCGTGGTGCAGAGGCGCCGAAGGGACCGGCCGCCACGAGCCCGGTGCCCGTCGAGGGCTCGCGGCACCGGCTAAGAGCGCGCGCGCTTCCTCTTCCGGGAAAAGGGACGCACCCATCGCTCGGACAATTCATGCCTGAAAGTCATTCCCAGAATGGCGAGGACCACGACCGCGAAGATGGCGTAGAGCAGCGTCGGACCGAGCCAGGCCTCGAACAGCTTCCACCTCTTGCCGAAGAAGTATCCGAGCAGGATGTAGCTGACCGTATAGGCCGCCGATCCGGTGAGGTTGTAAAGGAGAAAGATCGGCCAGCGCATCTTCGACATGCCCGCCAGGAGATTGGCCGCGACGGGTGGAAAGAAGGCGATGAACCGCGCAATGAAGACGGCCTTGGCGCCATGGCGTTTGAAAAACCGCTCGGGCCACTTCACCTTCTCGGGCGTCAGATGGAGCCAGTGAATCTTCTGCAAGCCGCTCTTGCCCAAGCGTCGCCCTAGCCAGAAGGAACAAATGCCGCCGAGAAAACAGGCCAGCGTCCCGGCCACCATCGGCTCCCACAGCGAGGCCGCGGCTCTCCCCAGGATGAATCCGGCGCCCAGAAGAATCGTTTCCCCCGGCAAGGGAAAGCCGATGTTGTTGAGGAAGACGACGATGAAGACGAGGACGTATCCGTAATGAGGCAGGTGAGGCAGCAGTGAATCGAACCAGTGGAGCATGGTCACTGTTCTCTTGTCGATGATCGACCACTCGCGGGGATCGCATTGCGACCGATCGTCACCCACCGTGCCCGGATCAGGAATCGATGAGTGAATCGCCGACCGATCCCGCGACCGGATTGACGAGCGACGAGGCACGCCGCCGTCTGGCGGCCTTCGGAGCGAACGCCGTTCAGGATGTGGTCCAGCATCCGATCCAGCGCGCCCTCGGCAAGCTGTGGGCGCCAGTTCCGTGGATGCTCGAGACGGCGGTCGTCCTGCAAGTGGTGCTCGGCGAGTATGTCGAAGCTTCGGCCGTCGCGTTTCTCCTGCTCTTCAACGCCGGTCTGGCGTTCTTCCAGGAAGGCCGTGCGCAAGCGACGCTCGACGCCCTGAAGTCCCGCCTGCCCTTGACTGCATCGGTACGACGCGACGGCGATTGGCGAACGCTGCCGGCGGCCGAACTGGTTTCGGGCGACGTCGTCAAGCTGTCGCTCGGCGCCGTCGTTCCCGCCGACGCTCGATTGATCGAGGGGTCCGTCCTCATCGACCATTCGATGCTCACGGGCGAATCCGTGCCGATCGAGGCCGCCGCCGGCTTCTTGACCTATGCAGGCGCGCTCGTCCGCCGCGGCGAGGCGGTGGCGGAAGTCGTCGCGACCGGTGCACGCACGAAATTCGGGCGCAGCGCCGAGCTCGTCCGCACGGCGCATGTCGAAAGCACGGAGCAGAAGGCGATTGTTCGAGTCGTGCGCAATCTCGCCATGTTCAACGGCGGCGTGATCATCCTGTTGATCGGCTTCGCCGTGCATCTGGCCATGCCGCTGGCGCAGATCGCGCCGCTCGTGCTGGTTGCCGTCCTCGCCTCGATTCCGGTGGCATTGCCGTCGATGTTCACGCTCGCGGCGACGGTCGGGGCGCGGGCCGTGGCGCGGCGTGGCGTCTTGCCGACCCGCCTGTCGGCGCTCGACGAGGCGGCCGGGATGGACGTTCTCTGTGCCGACAAGACCGGAACGCTGACACGCAACGAGCTCGCGGTCACTGCGTGCCGCGCGCTGCCCGGGTTCGACGAGACGCAAGTCCTGGCGATGGCGGCGCTGGCGAGTTCCGATGGCGGCGCCGACCCCCTGGATGCCGCCATCCGTGCCGCTTCCCAGGCGGCGAAGATGGAGCGCTGGAAGCTCGTCGCCTTCACGCCTTTCGACCCGGCGCGAAAGATGTCGGAGGCGGCAGTGATCGATGCCGAAGGCAGGCCGATGCGGATCGTCAAAGGCGCGTTCGCGGTCGTCGCGGCGATCGCCCGACCGTCCCCTCCGGCGGCAGCGATGGTCGAAGAGCTTCAGGGCAAGGGCTATCGCGTTCTGGCCGTCGCCGTCGGCTCGGCCGAGCCGCTGCGCATGGCCGGAGTGATTGCGCTGAGCGATCCGCCGCGCGAGGATTCTGCGGCACTCGTCGCGCAGCTGCACGGCCTGGGCGTGCGCACCGTGATGGTCACCGGCGATGGAGCGGTGACGGCCCGCGTCGTCGCAGACGCGGTCGGAATCACCGGGGCGATCTGCCCGACCGTACCGCTGCCGGGCGGCTCTCGCGCCGAAGAGTTCGCCGTCTTCGCCAGCGTGTTGCCCGAGGACAAGTTCGCCCTCGTCCAGGCGTTCCAGCACGACGGCCACGTGGTCGGCATGTGCGGCGACGGCGCCAACGACGCACCGGCATTGCGCCAGGCGCAGATGGGCATCGCCGTCTTCAGCGCCACCGATGTTGCGAAATCGGCGGCGGGCATCGTTCTCACCGCGCCCGGCCTCGGCGGCATCGTCGCCGCCGTGCTGGAAGGGCGCACGACGTTCCAGCGAATCCTGACCTACACGTTTCGATCCATCATCCACAAGGTCGTCCAGGTACTCTTCTTGCTGGCCGGATTGATCATCTCCCACGCCGCCGTGCTGACGCCGTTGCTGATGGTCCTCATGATGGTGGCCGGCGATTTCTTCGCCCTGTCGTCGGCCACCGACAATGTTCGGGCGTCGCCCGTCCCCAACGTCTGGCGGGTCGGCAATCTCACGATCGCCGCCATCATCCTCGGATGTTGCGATCTCGTCTTCTGTGTCGCGAGCCTCGCCATCGGCCGCTTCACCCTCGGCCTCGACAACTTAACCTTGCAGACGCTGACGGTCGTGACGCTGGTGTTCAGCGGTCAGGCGGTCTTCTACGTATCGCGCGAGCGCAGGCATCTGTGGAGCTCCCGGCCCGGTTCCTGGCTGCTCGCATCGTCCGTTCTCGACATCGCGCTCTTCAGCACGCTCGCGACCCAGGGCATCCTGATGACGCCCCTGGCGGCAAGCATCGTCGCCTGCGTATTCGGCGCGGCAATCGTCCTGGCGCTCTTCCTGGACACGGTGAAGATCCTGCTGTTCCGCCGTCTCGCCATCGCCTAAGGCAGGTGCCTGGCCACCCATGGGCTGGCCTTGCGCCCAAGATCATTGACGCAGATCAAAGACCGCTCTTCACGCCGC
>DAIMIM010000238.1:0-5555 GCA_036722755.1 Caldimonas sp.
CGTCGTCGTCGCCGAGCTCCAGGAGCATGCGCCAACTGTCTTGACGACGTATCCGAGTGCGGCCGTCCTGCTGGCCAGGGAGTCTCTTGCGGGCCGCCTGAAAATCGAGCCAAAGGAGATATGGACCGGAGGTGAGACGCTCTCGCCAGCCATGCATGCGTTCGTGCAGGATGCGTTCGGTTGTCCCGTCGTCAACAGCTACGGTACGTCGGAGTTTCTTTCACTCGCCTCCGAATGCCTGCACGGCTCTCTGCACCTCAACAGCGACTGGGCGATCCTCGAGCCGGTCGATTGCCACGGCAATGCCGTGCCGCCGGGGACAGACGGCACGACGACCTTGCTCACGAACCTGGCCAACCATCTTCAGCCGCTCATCCGCTACGACATCGGCGATCGTGTCACGCTGCACGCTGACAAGTGCGCCTGCGGATCGGCACTGCCGATGCTGGACGTGCAAGGTCGCTGCGACGACACGCTGCAATTCGGTTCGCACTCGGGACGCACGGTGCAGGTCCTGCCGCTTGCCTTGAGCACCGTGCTTGAAGACGACGCCGGATTGTTCGACTTCCAGGTCATTCAGCAGGGGCCGGGAGAGTTGTCGCTGAGCACCGGGGCGCGCGGTGCTGCGGCGACCGACGCCTTGCGACGGGCACGCGGGGTGCTCGGCACGTTCCTGAAGTCTCAGGGCGCCGCCAAAGTCCGTATTCGTTGCCATACGGGCCGGCTGCCCCGCCGCGGGCGCTCCGGCAAGCTTCAGCGCATCGTCGTGTCTCCGGTATGAGAACGAAAGAAGCTGATGCAGTGTCTCCATGCTGCGTGTGAACGACTTCACACCATCGCGATGGCAATCCCTTTCGCCGGAATCGCCACCATTCGCGCTGCGCCATGCGCAGACGTGTCCGCGCCAACCTCTTCGGCGCGCACGAGCAGCACCGGCACGGTCGCGCCGCGCACGATCTGCTCTGCGTCGCTGCCCATCAGCAGGCGCCCGATTCCGCGCCGGCCGTGGGTTCCGAGAACGATGAGATCAGCCTTCCATGTCTGCGCCTGGGCGATGACGATTTCCGACGTGCGCGTCGCAAAGCATTCCACCTGAAGCGTGTCGACCGTCACACCGGCTGCGACGGCACGGGCTTTGCCGTCCATGAGAATGCTCTCGCCGACCTTCTTGATCCTCGGCAGAACGTCGTGCGTGTACGTGGCACCGGTCTCGAAACCAGTGGCGAAGACGAGTTCGTCGAGCACATGCAACAGGCGCAGGGTCGCGCCGGTGAGCTTGGCCAGGCGGATCGCTTCTTCTAGACCGCGGGTCGAAGTGGGGCTGCCGTCGATCGGCACGAGGATGCGCTGGTACATTGAGACCTCCTGAAGGTGTGGCGCACGGCGGCGTATTGAGTGTGGATGCAGTTTGGGTGATGCTAAGCTTGGCGCGTTTGACCCCCGTCAAGGTAACTCGCTCGATCCTGCGCTAAGACACTTGGCTCAACCGTCGACCGGCGCTCCGCCGGCGTAGCGAACGGTCCACTGCTCCCAAACATCCTTGTTGAACGTGGCGAGCGACCGCTGCCACGAGTGCAAGGCTTCCCATTGCAGTCGTTGCACTTCCAGCCAAGGGTTCACAAGCGAGGAGGAGCACGCGCCGATCGATTCGAGCTTTCCCCTGGAACCTTCCAACGTGGGATTGCGAGTCGAGTTCGCCATGGTTTCTCTCCTTGTTCGAGTCCAATTTAGGCGGCTCGCGCGACCGGGCATTTGATGCAAGTCAACTGCCGTCGATGCCAAGCCTCCAACATAGCAAATGGCCGACGATGAATTGTTGTTGATTGCGTCGCGGAGCCGCGTCGCGGCGCTTCGTGCGGCGCTCGAGAAAATCGAGGGAGTACCGGTGCGGCTGATCGAGACCCACATCTCCTGGGTGTTGATCGGCGGTTCCCTGGCCTACAAGTTGAAGAAGCCGGTTCATCTCCCGTTTCTCGACTTCAGGACCCTCGCCAGCAGACACCACTTTTGTGACGAGGAGCTTCGCCTCAACCTTCGCTTTGCGCCCAACCTCTACCTCGATGTCATCGACGTGCGCGATGGTCCGAACGGACCGTGCTTCGGAGGAACGGGCCCGTTGCTCGACTTCGCCGTGCGGATGCACCGCTTTCCCGACGGCGCGCTCTGGAGTGAGCGGTTGGCAGCGGGAACGCTCGTGGCGGCGCAAGTCGACGCTTTTGCACGCTGCCTCACCGACCATCATCGCGATGCCGCTGTCGCGCCATCGGGAAGCGCCTTCGGGTCGCCGGCCGTTCACGACCGCGTCGTTCGCCGGCTTATCGTCGCGATCGACGCTTGGCAAGCCGGCGCTGCCCGGGCGGATCCCGAGTGGCCAGGACTGCGCGGATGGCTGGACGCCCAGCGCAGCCGCCTCGAAGCGCACTGGCTGGCTCGCTTGGCGAGCGGACACATCCGCGAATGCCACGGCGATCTGCATCTGGGCAACGTGGTGCAGCTCGGCGACAAGACGACCGCCTTCGATGCGATCGAATTCGACGAAGCGCTGCGCTGGATCGACACGCTCGACGACCTCGCATTCCTGGCGATGGATCTGTTTGCACATGGCCGCCGCGACCTCGCCTTCCTGCTTCTCAACGCCTATCTGGAGAGCAGTGGCGACTACGACGGACTGCCAGCGTTGCGCTTCTTCATGGTGACGCGCGCTCTGGTTCGTTCGCTCGTCGATGCGCTCGGCAGCGCTGGGGGCATCGAAGCTGCGGGCGGCTGCACGGCCGCCCACTACCTGCAACTCGCCGCCGCACTCGCGCGAGGCAGCGATCCGCGGCTGGCCATCACGCACGGATTGCCGGGCTCTGGCAAGACCTTCATATCGCAACTGCTGCTGGAAGAAGTCGGCGCCGTCCGCGTTCGCTCGGATGTCGAGCGCAAACGTTTGTTCGGCCTTTCCGCGCTGCAATCCTCGCGCGAGCGCGTGCCGGGCGGCATCTACGATGCCGCGACAACGCAACAGACCTATTCGCGAATGCTGGCGGTTGCGCATACCGCGCTGGCGGCTGGCTGGCCGACCATCGTCGATGCGGCCTTTCTTAGTCGCGCCGAGCGGACGCAGTTCGCGGCGCTGGCATCCGCCGATGCCGCGCCGTTCGCCATCCTGGATTGCCGGGCCGGGCTGCCGCTGCTGCACGAGCGCATCGCCTTGCGGCAGGCCGCCGGCGGAGACGCTTCGGAGGCAGACGTCGCGATTTTGGAACGCCTGAAGATTGTTGACGAGCCGCTGGACGATTCGGAGACAGCGCTCGCGTTGGCGATAGACGCCGAACAGCCGCTACCCGTCCCCGCACTGGCTTCCCGCTGGCAGGGGATGCGATGACATGTTGATCCGGCCGAGCGAAGCCGAAGTCCTTAGACGGGTTCGGCGCCCTGTGAAAGTCCATTGATGGCAACCGCGCCTCTGACTCCATGCGGCGGTTCTCCCGCCATCAGTGGAATGCGAACGATGAACTCGCTGCCGGTTCCCAGGCCTTCGCTTGACGCGATGACAGTACCGCCATGCATCTCGACCAGACGCCGCACCAGATCCAGACCGATTCCAAGGCCAGCTGAGGCCACGCCGAACGCTCCTTTCACTTGGGTGAAGAGTTCAAACACCCGCGTCAGCATGTCCGCCTGCAGGCCGATGCCGTTGTCACGGATCCGCAGGACGGCGACGGTGCGCTCGGTCCTCAGTGCGAGCGTGATGCGGCCACCTTCGGGTGTGTAGCGCACCGCGTTGGTCAAGAGATTGGTGATCACTTGTGCCAGTCGGGTGCCGTCGCCGTCGATCCACGCCGGCTCCCGCGGCAGGCTCTGCTCGAAAGCGTGACGCCGGGTTTCCATAAGCGGGCGCATCAGCTCGGTGACGCCGGCTACAACCTTCGTCAAGTCCGTTGGCTGCCGACGGAGGACCAATTTTCCACTGCGCACGAGCGAAATGTCGACGAGATCCTCGATCAGGCGACTCATGGATGCGGTCTGGCGCTTGACGACGCCAGCGACTTTCGCGCGTGCCTCGTCCGTCGCGGCCACGCGCAGGAGCGGGACGACGAGCACCAAGGCGGCAAGCGGGGAGCGCAGTTCATGGGCGAGGGTCAGAAGGAATACATCCTTGTTGTGGTCGGCCTGCTCCAATTCGCGCGTCCGCTGCCGCAACTCGGACTCGAGTCGGCGTTGCTCCGTCATGTCCCGGATCGCCGCTGTCACCAGGTTGCCGGATTCTGTCGACAGCGTAGCGAGGGAGATGTCGACCGGGAACTCGTCGCCGTTCTTGTGTTGCCCGAACAGTTCGATTCCATTGCCCATTCGTCGCGAGCTGGGCACGCCGAAGAATGCCTGATAGTGCGCTTCATGAGCGACCCGATAGCGCTTGGGAATGAGCACGTCGATCGCCTGGCCCAGCAACTCGTCTCGACCATATCCGAAGAGTTCCTCGACCTTGGCGTTGACCTGAACGATGACGCCAGCCGCGTCGGTCAGCACGATTGCGTCCGGAGCGGCCTCGAGAAACCCGCGAAAGACATGTTCAGCCCGAGTCGCCCGGAGTAGCACGCGGGCGCTGGCGGCCACCAGATCGGCCACCGGTCCGGCAAGGAGGATGTCGGCGCCCGAGGCCGGATGGCCGGCTGAAGCACTCAATTGCATGATAGGGACCGAGGAGGTGTCCGCGAGGTCTCTCAGCCGACGAACCTCTGCGGCCGTCATGTCCGGGAAGCGGTCCAGGATGATGAGCGCTGGAACGTGCTCGGCAAGTCGCAACGCCTCGGCGCCCGTGTGGGCCTCTAGGACACAGAACCCGGCCTGCCGCAGAGCGGCCGAGAGCGCACCGCGCGCCGCCGGTTCGGTGATGACGTTCAGGACCTTGGGGCTGCTCGACTCGAACACGGTGGCTCCGGTTGTTGAACGATCACGGCGCGGTTTCTGACGGGCTCATCAGCATTTCGGGTCACCACCAGGTCAAGTCGCACTTGCTGACAATGCACCCGGAATGCAGAGTTTCAAACTTGAGTGACTCACGCGCGATGCCCTCAGACGGGCTGTCAATCCTTCGGGTGGTTGAGCAGCCAAGCCATCGCCGCGACTATCCCTGATGCGATCACCGCCAAGGCGATCGTGCTGGTCAAAAGCTTTTTGGCTAGTTCGAGCCAGTCCATCAGACTACGCTACGTCGAAGCCGCATCTTTCGCCTTGACATGGATCAAGTTGGAAGTCTTCACACGCCTGATCACTTAGCTGCTGCTCGCAGCAGCCAGGCGAGGCCTCGGCTGTCGTGTTCTCCCGAATCAGGAGATCGAAGTTCTCGCGGCGTACTCACGTGCGCCGTCCTCCAATTGCGAGTCAACGCTCGTGCACGTACCGGCCGGGCGCTGCATCCAGTGGCGGCAGGCCCTGCTTCATCGCTCCGATGGACAGCGGGGCCACACGACGTGTCGAGTGTTGGCGCAGCCATCTCTCCCAGGCTGTCCACCATGTGCCCGAGACCGGTTGGGTCGCCGCCAGCCAATCGTCGGGAGTCAGCAGCC
>DAIMIM010000239.1:0-5553 GCA_036722755.1 Caldimonas sp.
CGCAGCTGCTCGCGCTCGCGGCGCAGCGCCTCGTCGCGGCCTTCCGGCCACTCGGTGACCGCGGCGCGCTGGTCTTCGCAGGTGTCCTCGAGGATGTGCAGCGCTTTGCGGAACTCGAGCAGCACCTCAGCCTTTGCGCAGGGCGCGTGCCGCGTCGAGGGCGAAGTAGGTGAGCACGCCGTCGGCGCCGGCGCGCTTGAACGCGCCGAGCGCTTCCATCATCGCGGCGTCGTGATCGAGCCAGCCGTTTTGCGCGGCGGCCTTGAGCATCGCGAATTCGCCGCTCACCTGGTAGGCGAAGGTCGGCAGACGGAATTCGTCCTTGACGCGGCGGACGATGTCGAGATACGGCATGCCCGGCTTGACCATGACCATGTCGGCGCCTTCGGCGATGTCGAGCGCCACTTCGCGCAGGGCCTCGTCGCTGTTGCCGGGATCCATCTGGTAGACCTTCTTGTTGCTCTTGCCGAGGTTGGCGGCCGAGCCGACCGCGTCGCGGAACGGCCCGTAGAAGGCGCTCGCGAACTTGGCGCTGTAGGCCATGATCCGGGTGTGGATGTGGCCGTGCTGCTCGAGCGCGATGCGGATGGCGCCGATGCGGCCATCCATCATGTCGCTCGGCGCGACGATGTCGACGCCGGCCTCGGCCTGCACCAGCGCCTGCTGCGTGAGCACGGCGACGGTCTCGTCGTTGACGATGTAGCCGCTCGCATCGAGCAGTCCGTCCTGGCCGTGCGTCGTGAACGGATCGAGGGCGACGTCGGTCATCACGCCGAGCTCGGGAAAGCGCTGCTTCAAGGCGCGCACGACCGTCGGCACGAGGCCGCGGGCGTTGAGCGCCTCGCGGCCATCCTCGCTTTTCAGCGAGGGCTCGAGCACCGGGAAGAGGGCCATCGCCGGAATGCCCAGTGCCACGCACTCCTCGGCGACCGGGAGCAGGCGGTCGAGCGAGAGGCGCTGGACGCCAGGCATCGAGGCGATGTCCTGGGCCTTGCCGTGCCCGTCGAGAACGAACACGGGATAGATGAGGTCGCTGGGGTGCAGCCGCGACTCGCGCACCATCTCGCGGCTCCAGGCGTCGCGGCGGAGCCGGCGCGGCCGGCTGTGCGGATAGGGCGGAGGCGTTTGCACGCGGCGATTCTAGGGACCCCGGGGCCGGCCCATCGTCGCCGTCCGTGCGATCCGTCGGTGCGGCACCGATAATCGATCGATGGGTTCCTCACTGCTCTGGGTCAAGGCGCTGCACATCGTGTTCGTGAGCAGCTGGTTCGCGGGCCTGTTCTACCTGCCGCGCATCCTCATCAACCTTCGCGACGTGCCCGCCGACAGCCATGCCGAGCGGGAGCGCTTGCTCATGATGGCGCGAAAGCTCTACCGCTTCTCGAGCTGGCTGATGTGCTTCGCTCTCGCCCTCGGCCTCGTCATTTGGCTCGGCTACGGCGTCGGCAAGGGCCCGGGCAACGGCTGGCTGCACGCCAAGCTCGTGCTCGTCGTCGTCGCCATCGGCTATCCCCCCGCCTGCGGCTCGCTGCTGCGCAAGTTCGAGGCCTTCGCCAACGTCCGCAGCGATCGCTGGCTTCGCGTCTTCAACGAGTCGGCGGTGCTGCTGTTCACCGCGATCGTCGTCCTGGTCGTCGTCAAGCCGTTCTAGCCGCGATGCCGCGCCACCGCAGCTCGGCCGTCCCACTGGCCTGGCTCTATGTCGGGCTGATCGTCTACGCGAGCCTGTATCCGTTCGCCCCGTGGCGCGTCCCCGGTGTCGGCCCGCTCGATTTCATGCTGCTCGGCTGGCCGCGCTGGTGGACCTGGTTCGATCTGGTCTCGAACCTGTTCGGCTACCTGCCGCTCGGCTTCCTGCTTTTCGTCGCGCTCGTGCGCAGTGGCCGGCCGGCGGCGGCATCGGCGTGGATCGCCTGCGCTTTCGGCACGCTGCTTTCCATGTCGATGGAGACCTTGCAAAACTACCTGCCGCAGCGGGTCGCCTCGAATGTCGATCTCGGCCTGAATGCGCTGGGCACCGTGCTCGGCGTCGCGATCGGGCTCCTCTTTCACTGGCGCGGCGGCATCGACCGGTGGCAGCGTGCTCGGGAGCGCTGGTTCGTCGCGCGCAGCGCCGGCGGCGTCACCCTGCTCGTGCTGTGGCCGATCGGCCTGCTCTTTCCAACCGCGGTGCCGTTCGGCCTCGGCCACGTGCTCGGCCGCATCCAGCCGCTGGTGGCGAGCTTGCTCGAAGGCACGCCGGCCGAGTCCTGGACCGCAGGATGGTCGGTGGCAGCTGCGCAGCACCCGGAGGCGGTTGCGCTGTCGCCGGGCAGCGAACTGTCGATCATCGTCCTCGGCCTGCTGGCGCCGTGTCTCGTCGCATTCACGATCGCCGCGCCGAGCTGGCGCCGCTCGGTGCTCGTGATCGGCGCGGCGGCCGTCGGCTGCGCCACGACGACGCTGTCGACGGCGCTCAGTTTCGGACCGCAGCACGCGTTCGCCTGGACCACGCCCGAGGCGATGCAGGGCGTTCTCGTCGGCACCGCGGCGGCCGTGCTGCTGAGTCTCGTGCCAGCGCGGGTCGCTGCCGGCTTCGGCCTGATCGCGCTGACCGCATTGGTCATGCTGGTCGCCCAGGCCCCGGCCGATCCGTACTTCGGCGAGAGTCTGACCGCGTGGGAGCAGGGCCGCTTCATCCGCTTCCACGGCGCCGCGCAGTGGGTCGGCTGGGCCTGGCCCTACGCCGGCTTGACCTACCTGCTCGCAAGGCTGGCCGCGCGCGAGCCGCGGCGCGCCGTAGGCGGCTTCTAAAATGTGTCGATGAGCTACTACGAGCGGCACATCTTCTTCTGCCTGAACGAACGCGACAACGGCGAAGCGTCCTGCGGCCACAGCGGCGCGAAGGCCGGCTTCGATCATTGCAAGTCGCGCGTCAAGAAGGAACACCTCGCCGGCCCGGGCGGGATCCGCGTGAACAAGGCCGGCTGCATGGACCGCTGCGCCGGCGGCCCGGTCGCGGTCGTGTATCCCGATGGCACCTGGTACACCTATGTCGACGCGAGCGATATCGACGAGATCGTCGATTCGCACCTGAAGCAGGGCAAGGTCGTCGAGCGTCTGCTGCTGTCGCCCGACGTCGGCCGCTAGGGCCTGCTATGGCTCTCGCTCGATGATGAACCCGCGAACGGTCCGCGAGACGATCGACGGGCCGGCCGGGCGCCTCGAATGCGCCTTCGACGCTGCCGACGTGGCGCCGGTCGGCATCGTCGTCGTCTGTCATCCGCATCCGCTAGGCGGCGGCACGCTCGACAACAAGGTCGTGCAGACGCTGACGCGGTCCTTCCTCCAGCTCGGCTGGGCGAGTCTGCGCTTCAACTACCGCGGCGTCGGCGCCTCTGAAGGCGCATGGGACGAGGGCCGCGGCGAGGTCGACGACGCGCTCGCGGCCGTGCGGTCGGCACGCGGGCGCGAAGGATTCTCCGGGCTCCCTCTCGCGCTCGCCGGCTTCTCGTTCGGCGGCTTCGTCGCCGCCGCGGTGAACGACCGGCTGGCCGACGCCGACAAGCCGAAGCGCATCGTCCTCGTCGCGCCTTCGACGCAGAAGCACTCCGTACCGGGCGTGCCGGCAGAGATCTCCATCGTCATCCAGGGCGACGTCGACGAGCTCGTCCCGCTCGAGGCGACGCTCGCCTGGGCCCGGCCGCTCGGCCTTCCTGTCATCGTCTTTCCAGGCGTCGGCCATTTCTTCCACGGCAAGATCGGGCTGCTGAAGAACGTCGTCGTGCGTGAACTGCGCGGCCTCGGCGCGGTCTGACTCCCTTTTCCTACGAATCCTCACGATGTCGATCTCCCGTTCCCCTGTCACCCGTGCCGCCGCGGTCGGTGTTTTCCTTTGGGCCTTTGCAGGCATTGCCTTCGCCCAGGCGCTGCCGCCGCCCGAGGTCGCCGCCAAGAGCTATCTCGTGCTCGATCTCACCACCAACCAGACGCTGGCCGAGCGCAATGCCGACGCCGCCTCCGATCCCGCCTCGCTGACGAAGCTGATGACGGCCTACATCGTCTTCCAGGCCTTGCGCGACAAGCGGTTGACGCTCGAGCAGACCCTGCCGGTGTCGTCGCGCGCCTGGGCCGAACGCAAGGGCGGCGGCTCGCTCATGTTCATCGACACGACGATGACGCCGAAGGTCGACGAGCTCTTGCGCGGCCTGATCGCCGAGAGCGGCAACGACGCGGCGGTGGCGCTGGCCGAAGGCGTCAGCGGCACGGTCGAGAACTTCGTGGCGGCGATGAACCGGCAGTCCCAGGCCATGGGGCTGAAGAACACGACGTTCAAGAACGTCGCCGGCCTGACCGAGCCCGGCCACAAGAGCACCGCGCGCGACGTGGCGACGATCGCCACGCACATCATTCGCGACTTCCCGGAGTACTTCCCGTACTACTCGATCAAGGACTACAAGTACAACAACATCTCGCAGCCGAACCGCAACCTGCTGCTGCGCCGCGATCCGACCGTCGACGGCATGAAGACCGGCTACACCGAGGCCGCCGGCTATTGCCTGCTGGCGACGGCGCAGCGCGAGTTCCCCAATCTCGGCCAATCCGGGGGCGCGGGCAAGCGCCGCATCATGACCGTCGTTCTCAACACGACCTCGATGGAGGCGCGCGCCAACGAGAGCCAGAAGCTGCTCAACTGGGGCTTCCAGGCGTTCGAGACCGTGCGGCTGTTCGACGACGGCAAGCCGATCGCGACGGCGCCGGTCTGGAAGGGCACGGAACGCGAGGTCAAGCTCGGCGCCGCGAGCGCGGTGTTCGTGAGCGTGCCGAAGGGCGAGGGCGGCAAGCTGCAGACCAGGGTCGAGCGCACCGACCCGCTGGTCGCTCCGCTCGGCAGGGGCCAGCGCGTCGGCACGCTGAAGGTCGCGACGGCCTCGGGCGCGCCGGTGGTCGAGGTGCCGCTCGTCGTCATGCAGCCGGTCGCGCTCGCCGGCATCTTCGGCCGCGCCTGGGATGCGATCCGTCTCTGGGTCAAGTAGTAAGCTGCCTGTCTGGCGCGCGAAGGCGCCATGCACCCGGCCACCCACATGCCCGCTCTCCCCACGACGCTCTGCTATCTGAACGGCGACTATCTGCCGATCGCCGAGGCGAAGGTCTCGGTGCTGGACCGCGGCTTCATCTTCGGCGACGGCATCTACGAGGTCGTGCCGGTCTACGGCCAGAAGCTGTTCCGTTTCGACGAGCACATGGCGCGGCTCGGCCGCAGCCTGGGCAAGCTGCGCATCGAGAACCCGCACAGCCGCGAGCAATGGCTGGAGCGCTGTCGCAAGCTGGTCGGCGCATTGCACGAGCACGGCGGTGCCGTCGACCAGCTGGTCTACATCCAGGTGACGCGTGGCGTGGCGCCGCGCGACCACGTCATGCCGGCCGGCATCACGCCGACGGTGTTCATGATGGCCAGCCCGATGAAAGCGGCCAGCGGCGACCAGCGGCACCATGGCGTCGCCTGCATCACCGCACGGGACTTCCGCTGGGAGCGCGGCGACATCAAGAGCATCTCGCTGCTCGGCAACGTGC
>DAIMIM010000240.1:0-5496 GCA_036722755.1 Caldimonas sp.
CGCGCCGGCGACGCGCTCAAGCACGGCAATGCCTACGGCTCGTCGCCGCATGGCGGCGTCCTCGTCGTCGCCGGCGACGACCACGGCTGCGTCTCGTCGTCGATGCCGCACCAGAGCGACGTGACGATGCAGTCCTGGCATATGCCGGTCGTGGCACCGGCCAACGTCGCCGAGTACCTCGAGTTCGGCCTCTACGGCTGGGCGCTCTCGCGCTTCTCGGGCAACTGGGTCGGCTTGACGGCGCTGTCGGAAGTGGTCGAGAGCGGCTCGACGGTCGACCTCGACGAGACGAACGCGCGCGTCGCCGCATGGAAGAGCGCCGCGCAGGTCGAAACAGAGACCGGGTTCGTTCGACCGCTCGATGGTTTGCACTACCGCTGGCCCGATCTGCCGTCGCTGAAGATCGAGCAACGCCTGCACGCCAAGCTCGACGCGGTGCGGGCCTTCGCGACGGTGAATTCGATCGACCGCCAGGTCGTCGCGTCGAGCCATGCCACGGTCGGCATCGTCACCTGCGGCAAGGCGCACCTCGACCTGCTCGAGGTCTTCCGCCGGCTCGACATCTCACTGGACGCGCTCGCCGCGGCGGGCGTGCGGCTCTACAAGGTGGGCCTCTCGTATCCGCTCGAGCCGACGCGCATCGAGACCTTCGCCGCGGGCCTGGCCGAGATCCTCGTCGTCGAGGAAAAGGGCGCGGTCGTCGAGACGCAGATGCGCGACCTCTTCTACAACGCCGCGATCCGCCCGACGATCGTCGGCAAGCGCGACGCTGCCGGCAAGCCGCTCGTTTCCGAGCTGGGCGAGTTGCGGCCGTCGCGGCTGATCGAGATCGTCGCCGACTGGCTGGCGACGCGCTTCCCGGAGCTCGACCGCCGCCACCACGTCGTCGACTTCACCGATCCGGCGCTGCTCTCGAATGCCGGCGATGCCGTCAAGCGCCTGCCGTACTTCTGCGCCGGCTGCCCGCACAACATGTCGACGAAGGTGCCCGACGGCTCGCGCGCGCAGGCCGGCATCGGCTGCCATTTCATGGCCTCGTGGATGGACCGCGACACGGCAGGCCTGATCCAGATGGGCGGCGAAGGCGTCGACTGGGTCTCGCATTCGCAGTTCACCAAGGTGCCGCACGTCTTCCAGAATCTCGGCGACGGCACCTACTACCACTCTGGCTACCTGGCGATCCGCCAGGCGATCGCGGCGAAGACCAACATCACCTACAAGATCCTCTTCAACGACGCGGTGGCGATGACCGGCGGACAGCCGATCGACGGCACCATCACGGTCGACGGCATCGCCCGACAGGTCGAGGCCGAGGGCGCGACCAAGGTGGTCGTGCTCTCCGACGACATCGCCAAGTACGCCGGCAGCCACGGGCGCTTTCCCGCCGGCACCGAATTCCACGACCGCGACGCGCTCGACGCGGTGCAACGGCGTCTGCGCGACATGAAGGGCGTGACCGTCCTCATCTACGAGCAGACCTGCGCCGCCGAAAAGCGCCGTCGGCGCAAGAAAGGCGAGCTCGTCGACCCGGCGCGGCGCCTCGTCATCAACACCCAGGTCTGCGAAGGCTGCGGCGATTGCTCGGTGCAATCGAATTGCGTCGCCGTCGTGCCGACCGAGACGTCGCTCGGCCGCAAGCGCAAGATCGACCAGTCGAGCTGCAACAAGGACTACTCCTGCGCCAAGGGCTTTTGCCCGAGCTTCGTCGGCGTCGTCGGCGGCACGCTGAAAAAGCGCGCCGGCGCGCTCGCCGGCCCGGGCGCGGCGCGCTTCGCCGCGCTCGTCGAGCAACTGCCGCTGCCGTCGCCGCACCGTTGGACCGGTCCCTACGATCTGCTCGTCACCGGCGTCGGCGGCACGGGGGTCGTCACGGTCGGCGCGGTCATCGCGATGGCTGCGCACCTCGAAGGCCATTCGGCGAGCGTGCTCGACTTCATGGGTTTCGCGCAAAAGGGCGGTTCGGTGCTCTCGTTCGTCCGCCTGGCGAAAGACCGGGCGGCGCTCAACCAGGTGCGCATCGACGCGCAACAGGCTGATGCCGTGCTCGCCTGCGACGTCGTCGTCGCCGCATCGGCCGACGCCTTGCAGACGGTGCGGCGCGGCCGCACCCGCGTGCTCGCCAACACGCACGAGATTCCGGTGGCGGAGTCGCTCTCGAATCCGGACGCAAGTCTGCGGGTCGACGCATTGCTCGAGAAGATCGCTTTCGCCGCCGGCGCCGAACGCGTCGAGACGATGGACGCGCAGGCGCTGGCCGAGCAATTCCTCGGCGACTCGATCGTCTCGAACATCCTGGCGATGGGCTACGCCTGGCAGCGCGGCATGGTCCCGGTCGGCCTGGCCGCGATGCAGCGCGCGATCGAGCTCAACGGCGTCGCCATCGACAGCAACAAGGCGGCGTTCTCGCTCGGCCGCCTGGCCGCGGCGGATCCCGCTGCATGCCGGGAGCTGCTGCACGAGCCGGATCCGGGCGCGGCGCGCGCCGAGACGCTCGACGCGCTGATCGAGCGTTCGTCGAGGTTTCTGCAGGCGTACCAGAGCGCGCGTTACGTGGAACGCTATCGGCGGCTCGTTCTGGCGGCGCGCGCGCGCGAGGAATCGCTCGGCCCGGTCGATCCGACGTTGCCGCTCACGCGCGCCGTGGCAGAGCAGATGAGAAAGCTGATGGCCTACAAGGACGAATACGAGGTCGCACGTTTCTACACCGACGGCAGCTTCGCCAGGCAGCTCGCCGAGCAGTTCGACGGTGCACCGACGCTCGAGTTCTACATGGCGCCGCCGGCGCTGATGAAACCCAGGGGAACGGGCCGCGCCACCGTCCCGACGAAGCGCCGCTTCGGCGCCTGGCTGTTGCCGATGCTGAAGGTGCTCGCCCGCGGCAAGGTCCTGCGCGGCACGCCGTTCGATCCGTTCGGGCGCACCGACGAGCGCAGGCTCGAGCGCCGCCTCGTCGACGACTACGAGGCGCGCGTCGCCGAGCTCCTCGCCGGTCTCGGCCCGGACAAGATCGCCATCGCCACGGCGATCGCCAGCGTGCCGGCCTCGATCCGCGGCTACGGCCACGTCAAGCTGGCAAGTCTCGCCATCGCCAGGGCACGGGAGAGCGAGTTGCTGAACCGCTTCGATCCGGTTCGCTATCCGCGGCCGGCGGGACCAGCGATGGCCGGCCAGTTCCGCGGCATCCCGGTGACGTCCGCCTAGCGGCGCGACGGGCGACGCGGGTCGACGCGGTCAGCTGAGGTTCGGCAGGAACCTCGACAGCTTGCCGAGCAGCGCGGCCGGCGTGAACGGCTTGACGATGAAGTCCGACGCGCCGGCTTCCATGCTGCGCACGAGCACCTCGCGGCGCGCGTCGCCGGTCAGCATGACCACGGGAATGCCGGCCAGCGCAGGATCGGCCTTCATGTGCTGGGTCAGCTCGACGCCGTCGCCGGTCGGCAGCATCACATCCATGAGGACGAGGTCGGGACGGACGGCGCGAATGCGATCGAGCGCGACCGCACCGTCGTGTTCGACGACGATCTCGATGTCGGCGCTTTCCAGCGTCATCGTGACGAGCTGCTGCGCGAACTCGTCGTCCTCGACGACAAGAACGATGGGGCGAACGCGCGCCGGTGCGGTCGGGCGCGGGGCGAGCGCCCATCGCGCCGCGGCGCGAACGGCGACGAGGAGACGACCCGGATCGGCCGGGTCGGCGGGGTGGGCCGCGTAGTCGTCGAGAGCGCCATCGGTGCAAAGGCGGGACGCCCGGGCGAGATCGGCGACGGCGCACAAGCCGACAAGCTGCGGCGCCGGTGCGCCGGCGCGGGCCGATGCGCGAATGGCGAGCGCATCGGCTTCGACGCGATCGAGCGAGCCGGCGGCAAGGACGACGATGTCGGCGCGCGCATCGGCGGCGTCGGCGGCAGCCGGGCGGCGCCCGGCCGAGAGCCGCAGCGACGACGCGAAGGCGTCCCCGAGGCGCAGCGCAACGGCCTGGGCCGACGCGTCGTCATCGGCGATGACGAGCACGCGGGGCGGCCCGAGCGACGGGGGACGGGCGTTCAACACACGCCATTTTCGGCCTTGGACGGCCACCGGGCGAAGCGGAAAAGAGCGGTATTTCCGCTGCTACACTTTTGCGATGGTCACGTTTCGGACACCTGCCGCGAGGCCCCTGGGCCAGGGAGCCTGGCCCTGGCGGCGCTGCACGCGCGCCGGCCGCCCTGCAGGCGGCTGACAAAGCCAGCGGCGTCGCAGCCGGGCGCCGATTCCCGCGGTTGCGGTCAAGCCGCCGATCCGAACCGATCTCGATGCCTCCGGCCGCTCGGCCCGCATCAGAAGCGCACGTGGCAGCGCCCGTGTCGCCCAGGACGACCATGACAGAAACCGAATTCCATCGCCTCGCGCAACAGGGCTTCAACCGCATCCCGTTGATCGCCGAGGCATTCGCCGATCTCGAGACGCCGCTCTCGCTCTACCTCAAGCTCGCCCGCGGCGATCCGGGCAACGGCAGTCTCAGCTTCCTGCTCGAATCGGTGGTCGGCGGCGAGCGCTTCGGCCGGTACTCGTTCATCGGCCTGCCGGCGCGAACGCTGCTGCGCGCCAGCCGCTGTCGCACCGAGATCGTCACCGACGGCGCCGTGGTCGAGACGCACGACGGCAATCCGCTCGACTTCATCGCTGCGTGGCAAAAGCGCTTCAAGGTCGCGCTGCGGCCCGGTCTGCCGCGCTTTTGCGGCGGCCTGGCCGGCTACTTCGGCTACGACGCCGTGCGCTACATCGAGCCGCGCCTGGCCAGGACGTGGAAGGAGGGTGGTATCGACACGCCGGACATCCTGCTGCTGCAGTGCGAAGAGCTCGCCGTCATCGACAACCTGTCGGGGCGGCTCTACCTCATCGTCTATGCCGATCCTGCCGTGCCGGGGGCGTGGTCGCTGGCGCAGAAGCGCCTGGGCGAGCTGACTGACCAGCTGAAAACCAGCGTCACGGCGCCGGCTGTGCACCGCACGCCTGCGCAGCCTGTCGAGCGCGAATTCGGCAAGGCCGATTACCTCGACGCCGTGCGTCGCGCCAAGGAGTACATCGCCGCCGGCGACATGATGCAGGTGCAGGTCGGGCAGCGCCTGCAGAAGCGCTTTGCCGGGTCGCCGCTCAGCCTCTACCGCGCCCTGCGCTCGCTCAATCCCTCGCCGTACATGTTCTTCTACGACATGGGCGACTTTCAGGTGATTGGCGCCTCACCCGAGATCCTGGTGCGACAGGAGCACACGCCCGATGGCGACAAGGTGACGATCCGGCCGCTCGCGGGCACCCGGCCGCGCGGCGCCACGCCCGAGCTCGACAAGGCGCTCGAGACCGAGCTGCTCGCCGATCCGAAGGAGCGCGCCGAGCATCTGATGCTGATCGACCTGGCGAGGAACGACATCGGCCGGATCGCCAGGACCGGCAGCGTCAAGGTCACCGAGGCGTTCATGGTCGAGCGCTATTCGCACGTCATGCACATCGTCAGCAACG
>DAIMIM010000241.1:0-5486 GCA_036722755.1 Caldimonas sp.
TGCTCGGCAGCGACGCGCAGCTCTTCACCATCGTCAAGCTGCGCGTCATCGGCCGTGCCCAGCAGCTGATCCGCATCGACTTCGAGAACCAGCCCGACCACGAGGTGCTGGCGAGCATGGTGGCCGAGTACGAGCGCGTGCTGCCCGAGCACGATGCGGTCCTGTTTTCCGATTACGGCAAGGGCGGCCTGACCCACATCACCGGCATGATCGAGCGGGCCCGCGCGCTCGGCAAGCCGGTGCTCGTCGACCCGAAGGGGAGCGACTATTCGCGCTATGCGGGCGCGACCGCGATCACGCCCAACCGCGCCGAGCTGGCGCAGGTGATCGGCCAGTGGTCGACCGAAGCCGATCTCGAAAAGCGCGCCGCCCAGCTGCGCGCCGAGCTCGGCATCGACGGGCTCGTGGTGACGCGGTCGGAAGAAGGCATGTCGCTGTTCGACGCGGCTGGCCACGCGCGCGTGCCGGCGGCGGCGCGCGAGGTCTTCGACGTCACCGGCGCCGGCGACACCGTGATCGCGACGCTGGCCGCGATGCTGGCCTGCGGTCTCGATCTTCGCGAAGCGATGCCGATCGCCAACCGCGCCGGCGGCATCGTTGTCGGCAAGTTCGGCACCGCCAGCGTCAGCTACGACGAGCTGTTCGCCGAAGAAAGGCACGCATGAGGATCGTCGTCACGGGCGCGGCGGGCATGATCGGCGCCAACATCGTCCATGGCCTGAATGCCATCGGCATCGACGACGTGATCGCCGTCGACGATCTCACCGACGGCGCCAAGTACAGGAATCTCGCAGGCGCGCAGATCAGCGACTATTTCGACCGCCGCGATTTCTACGCGCGCTTCGAGCGCGGCGAGCTCGGCCATGTCGACTGCGTCTTCCACGAGGGCGCGTGCTCCGACACGATGGAGCACGACGGCCGCCTCATGCTCGATCTCAACTACCGGGCTTCGAAAACGCTGCTCGACGCCTGCCTGGCCCGGGGCGTGCGGCTCCTGTATGCGTCGTCGGCTGCGACCTACGGCGGCTCGGCCTCGTTTCGCGAGGAGGCGGAGTTCGAGCGGCCGCTCAACGTCTACGGCTGGTCCAAGCTGCTCTTCGACAACGTCGTCCGCCGGGCACTGCCCGCCGCGCGAACGCAGCTCGCCGGCTTTCGCTACTTCAACGTCTATGGGCCGCGCGAGCAGCACAAGGGCCGGATGGCCTCGGTCGCCTTCCATCAGTTCGGGCAGTGGGCGAACGGCGGCAAGGTCCGCCTGTTCGGCGAGTACGGCGGCTACGGTCCGGGCGAGCAGCGCCGCGATTTCGTCTTCGTCGACGACGTGGTCGCCGTCAACCTCTGGTTCCTCGAGCATCCGGATGTCAGCGGCATCTTCAACCTGGGGAGCGGCCGCGCCCAGACCTTCAACGACGTGGCCCTGGCCGTCGTCAACGCCGGCCGCGCCGCGGCCGGCGATGCGGCAGGGTCGCTGGCCGACCTGGTGGCCGAAGGAACGGTCGAGTACATCCCGTTTCCGAACGCGCTGGTCGGCAAGTACCAGTGCTTCACCGAGGCCGACCTGGCGCGGCTTCGCCAGGCCGGTTGCGGCCATGCCTTCGCCGACGTCGCCGCCGGAGTGGCCCATTACGGAGAGTGGCTGCGCCGATTCGGGTGAGCCGTGCGGAAACCCGGCCTGTCCCGTCAACCCCGGGCCCGTGGCGCCCGTTACGGAAGTGCCCGGCGCTGCTGATCAGACGCTGGCGCTGTCGACGGATGCATCCGTCGCCAATTTCAACCACCAGGAGGATTTCCAATGTTCAAGAAAATGATCGTCGCGCTCGCAGCGCTGATCGCCTTCACCGCGTTCGCCGCGGTCGACGCCAACAAGGCCACGCAAGCCGAGCTCGAATCGGTCAAGGGCATCGGCCCGGTCATCTCCACGCTCATCATCAGCGAGCGCAAGAAGGGTGACTTCAAGGACTGGAACGACATGGTCGTCCGGGTCAAGGGCGTCGGCGACAAGAACGCCGCCAAGTTCTCCGAAGGCGGCCTGACCGTCAACGGCTCGGCCTTCGCCGGTGCGCCCGCCAAGACCGACGTTCCCATGACCACCAAGGCCGCGTCCGCCGTCAAGGGCGGCGCAGAAAAGGCCGCCTCCGCGACCAAGGCCACTGCCTCGAAGGCAGCCTCGGCTGTCAAGGGCGGCGCCGCTGTCGTCAAGGAAGATGTCAAGGAGCAGAAGGACGCCGTCAAGCAGAACATGCAGGACGCCAAGGACAAGCACGCCGAGAAGAAGGCTGAAAAGGCCGAGAAGAAGGCCGAGAAGGCAGCTGCCGCGTCGGCCGCCGCCAGCACGGCCAAGAAGTAAGACCCAGGCTTTGGCCTGAACGGGGCTTCGGAACGCGGTTCGCCGCGCTCCGAAGCCCCGTTTGTCATGGTGATCCGGTGCTCGGTGCGCCCCAGCCGAAAAAGGCAAGCACCTCGTCGCGACGCGCCAGCGTGTCGCGACGGCCCAGCGCGATCAGCTCGCGCGTGTAGGGAGCCTCGAACAGCAGGTAGCTGGCCAGCGCGGCGCCGCGCGCATCGTCGCCTTGCCCCGAGACGCCGACGCCGCGCAGCATGGCGCGGATCGGCAGGGGCAGCTCGCCGAGATGCTTGGCGGCGATGTCGTCGAGACGTTCGCTCGGTGCGATCACCAGTACCTCGATCGGCTTCAGGCTGGTGTCGGCGCGGGCTGCGGGCGGCAGCAGCGCCAGTGTCGCGTTGATGCGCTGGAGGCGCTCGACGTCGACGGCGAGCGCATCGAGGAAGATGTTCGACAGCGCATGGCCGGCGATCTGCGCCAGATTCGGATAGTCGCGGCTGCTCGCGCGTTCGCCCGGCGGCTCGTGCATGCGTCCGGCGCCGACGACCAGGATCCGCTCGGCGCCAAGATGCACGGCAGGCGAGATCGGCGCCGCCTGCCGCATCGAGCCGTCGCCGCAATATTCCAGGCGCCCGTCGATCTCGAGCGCCACCGCTGGAAAGACGAACGGGATCGCCGAGGATGCGAGCAGGTGGGCGATGGTGATCGGCGCGCGCACGGCGAGGCGCTGCGAGCGCGTCCACGGCACGATGACGTTCTCGGCGTCGTAGAACGTGACGTGCAGGCCGGAACCGTAGCTCGATGCGGTGATGGCCAGCGCATGGAGGTGGCCTTCGTCCATCATCTTTCGCAACCGCGCCGTGCTGACGAGCTCGCCGAGCAGGCCTTCGAGCGGCTTGTTGTCGAGCAGCGAGCGCGGCCGGGCGCGCCGCCAGCGCGCGATCACCCAGCCGATCGACATCATCGTCAGCCAGCGCGCACCGGTGCGGATCACGCCGAGCGAGTCGGAGCGGTAGACCTGATCGGCGTGGAAGTTCTCCCAGACGTGCTGGATGCCGGCGATCGCACCATCGAAGTCGTCGGCACGGCAGGCGAGCGCGGCGGCGTTGATCGCGCCCGCCGAGGTTCCGGCGATGACGGGAAAGGGGTTGACCTTGCTGTCGGCGCCGCTCGCGCGGCGCACCTCGGCGATCGCCGCCAGCACGCCGACCTGGTATGCCGCCCGCGCCCCGCCGCCCGTGAGGACGAGGCCGGTGAGCGGCGAGGTCACGGGCATCCTCAGTCGTAGACGACAGTTGCGCGGCCGTGCGCCAGCGCCGAGTTCCAGCGCGCCAGCGCCGCTTCGGAAGGATAGAAACGCGCCGACTCGCCGAGGTCGATCTCGCCGGTGGCGCGCTCGCGCAAGAGGGCAAGCCGAACCGCCAAGCCTTGCGGCAACTCGCCATGCTCGGTGACGAGACGACGCGACGGGAAGTCGCGCAGCATCTCGGCGACCGGTGGCACGCTGCCGTTGACCTCGACGCGCAGGTACTTGCCGAAGCGGCATCTCGCCGCGGCGAGATCCCACACGCTCTGCACGTCGAGGCGGATGCCGCCCGAGAATCGGTCGGGCTTGACGCGCCCCTGGACGATGACCAGCTCGTCTTCCTTGAGCAGGTCGCGATTGGCATTGATCAGCTCTTCGCTCGCCACGGCCTCGATCGAATCGCTGACGTCGTCGAGCCTGAAGATCGCCAGGCGACCGCGCTGACCGTTGACGACACGCCAGTCGGAGACGATGCCGGCCAGCAGCAGCGGCTCGCGGCTGTCGATCACGTCGGCGATGCGAAGCTTGACGAAGCGACGAACCTCGGCCGCGCTCTGGTCGAAGAGATGGCCTGACAGATAGAAGCCGAGGGCGGACTTCTCGAGCGTCAGGCGTTCCTTCACGCCCCACTCGGCGGCGGCGATCAATGGCGGCTCGGTGGTGCTGGCGCCATGCGCATCGGCGTCGGTCGCGGCACCTGGGTCGGCACTGCCGAAATCGAAGAGGCCGCCCTGGTCGGCATGGGCCGCCTGCGTGTCGGCCCAGTCGAGGGCAAGGCCGACACTGGCGAGCAGGCGGGCGCGGCTGGCCTGCAGCGCATCGAAGGCACCGGCCTTGACCAGCGCCTCGACGACGCGGCGATTGATCCGGCCACGATCGACGCGGGCGCAGAAGTCGAACAGACTGGTGAACGCCCCTCCCGCATCGCGAGCCGCCACCATCGCCTCGATCGCCCCCTGCCCGGTGCCCTTGATCGCGCCCAGCCCGTAGCGCACGGCCCGGGGCGACACCGGCTCGAAGCGGTAGGTGCCGGTATTGATGTCCGGGGTCGCGACCTCGACGCCGAAGGTCTTGGCGTCGCTGACGAGCGCCTTCAGCTTGTCGCTGTTGTCGAGCTCGATCGTCAGGTTGGCGGCGAAGAACTCGGCCGGGAAGTGAACCTTGATCCACGCCGTGTGGTACGCGAGCAGCGAGTAGGCGGCGGCATGCGACTTGTTGAAGCCGTAGCCGGCGAACTTCTGCATCAGGTCGAACACCTCGTCGGCGGCGGCGGCGGCGATCTCCTTCTTCGCCGCGCCCTCGCGGAAGATGACTCGGTGCGTCGCCATCTCCTCGGGCTTTTTCTTGCCCATGGCGCGGCGCAGCAGGTCGGCGCCGCCGAGCGAGTAGCCGCCCATCACCTGCGCGGCCTGCATCACCTGCTCCTGGTAGACCATGATCCCGTAGGTCTCGCCGAGCACGGTCTCCAGCAGCGGGTGCGGATAGGTGACGGGCTCGCGTCCGTGCTTGCGCGCGCAAAAGCTCGGGATGTTGTCCATCGGGCCGGGCCGGAACATCGCGTTGAGCGCGATCAGGTCTTCGAGCCGGCTCGGCTTGGCTTCCTTCAGCATGCGCCGCATGCCGCCGCTTTCGAACTGGAACACCGACTCGGTCCGGGCGTCGGCGAACAAGGCATAGACCTTCGGGTCGTCGAGCGGAAGGTCGTCGTAGGAAAAGCCGGCGCGCTCCGGATAGCGCGCGACGATGAAGTCCTTCGCCAGCTCGAGGATCGTCAGCGTCGCCAGGCCGAGGAAGTCGAACTTGACCAGGCCGATCGCCTCGACGTCGTCCTTGTCG
>DAIMIM010000242.1:0-5481 GCA_036722755.1 Caldimonas sp.
AGACCGAGCATCGCAGCGGAGTCGGCGCGCAGCGCCGACCGCCTCAGCCTGCGCCACCGACGGGCACCGACTGCCGCGCCGCACCGACGGGCACCGACGGCGACGACGCACGGACGTGCACCGCCTGCCGCGCCGCACCGACGTGCACCGCCCGTCGCAACGCGACAAGCGTCCACACGAGCCACTGACATGGCGCTCCATTTCCATCCCCTTCGCGTCCGAAGCGTGCGACCGGAGACCGACGAAGCCGTCGTCGTCTCCTTCGACGTTCCCACCGATCTCGCCGACACCTTCCGCTTCACGCACGGCCAGCACCTGACCCTGCGCAACACCATCGAAGGCAGCGACGAGCGTCGTTCCTATTCCATCTGCGCCGGCATCGACGACGGCGAGTTGCGCGTCGGCGTGCGCAAGGTGCCGGGCGGGCGGTTCTCGACCTGGATCAACGAGGCGCTCAAGGCGGGGGACACGATCCAGGTCATGGCGCCGGAAGGCCGCTTCTTCGTCCCACTCGAGCCGAGGGCGACGCGTCACTATCTCGGCATCGCCGGCGGCAGCGGCATCACGCCGATCCTGTCGATCATGAAGACGGTGCTGGCGGCCGAGCCGAAGGCGCGCTTCACGCTCATCTACGGCAACAGGAAGCTCCGCTCGACGATGTTCACCGAGGAGCTCGAGGACCTGAAGAACCGCTACCTGTCGCGGCTGACCATGCACATGGTCTTTTCGCAGGAGTCGACCGACCTGCCGCTGCACAACGGCCGGCTCGACCGCGCCAAGATCGGCGAGTTCCTGGGCAGGCTGGTCGATCCGACGCAGCTCGACCACGTCTTCGTCTGCGGGCCGCACGGCGTCAACGACGAAGCCGAAGCGGCGCTGCTGGGTGCGGGTGTGGCTGCGGAGCGGATCCACATCGAGCGCTTCGGCATTCCCGATGCAGCGGGCGCGGCGGCGCGTCCGGTGAGTGCGCCGCTTCCGGGCGACGCGCCCGACGCGAAAATCACCATCATTCGCGACGGCCTGCGCAGCGAGATCGATTTCCATGCCGACCAGGGCAACGTGCTTGATGCCGCGGCGGCAGCCGGACTCGAAGTGCCGTTCTCCTGCAGGTCGGGCGTGTGCTGCACTTGTCGCGCCAAGCTGCTCGAAGGCGAGGTGCGCATGGAACGCAACTTCGCCCTCGAGAAGCACGAGGTCGCCGCCGGCTTCATCCTCACCTGCCAGGCGCACCCGCTCAGCGAGCGAGTGGTCATTTCCTTCGACGAGCGTTGACGGGGCGGCCATGCCACGCGGACGCGCATCCGGCTACGACGACCAACGCGAGCAGATCCTCGTCCGCGCGGCGCGGCTGTTCGCCAGGCAGGGCTACACCGCGACCTCGATGAACGAGGTGGCCGACGCCTGCGGCGTCTCCAAGCCGTCGCTCTACCACTACGTCCAGGACAAGCAGCAGCTGCTGGTCGAGATCGCCGCCGCGCACATCGCGCGGCTCGAGGCGGTCGTCAGCGAGGTCGCGGCCGAGGCGCTCGCGCCCGAAGCACGGGTGCGCCGCCTGATCGCCGCCTTTCTCGCCGAGTACGCCCATTCGCAGGCCGAGCACCGCGTTCTCACCGAAGACGTCCGCTTCCTGCCTGCGGCCGATCGCCGCCGCGTGCTCGACGGCGAGCGCAAGGTCGTCGCCGCCTTCGCCGACGCGATTGCCGAGGCGCGTCCCGAGCTGCGCGACGCCGCGCTCGACAAGCCGCTCATCATGCTGCTCTTTGGCATGATGAACTGGATGTTCACCTGGCACCGGCCGCGCGGCGCGCTGACCCATGCCGATATGGCACCGGTCGTCGCCGATCTGTTCTTCGGCGGTCTCGGCGCCATTCGAACGCCAGGCACGCCAGCGCCCATCTCTCACCCACGCAACGGAGACATTGCATGCATCACGCCAGAAGAATTGCCATCGCGCTCGGCCTCGCGGCCGCGGCCACGCTCGCGAACGCCGACATCAACGTCGGCGTGACCGTCTCGGCCACGGGGCCGGCCGCCTCGCTCGGCATTCCCGAGAAGAACACGATCGCACTGATGCCGCAGACGATCGGCGGCCAGAAGGTCAACTACATCGTGCTCGACGATGCCTCCGACACGAGCACGGCAGTCGCCAACGCACGAAAGCTCATCACCGAGAACAAGGTCGACGTGCTGCTCGGATCGACCACGACGCCGAATTCGCTGGCGATGATCGACGTCGCCGCGGAGTCGCAGACGCCGATGATCTCGATGGCCGCCTCGGCCTCGATCGTCGATCCGGTCGACGCCAAGCGGCACTGGATCTTCAAGACGCCGCAGAACGACGTCATGATGTCGCTCGCCATCGTCAACCACATGGCCGCCGCCGGCATCAAGACGGTCGGCTTCATCGGCTTCAACGACGCCTACGGCGAAGGCTGGTTCAAGGAATTCTCGAAGGCGGCGCCGACCAAGGGCATCAGCATCGTCGCCAACGAGCGCTATGCGCGGACCGACACGTCGGTGACCGGCCAGATCCTCAAGCTCATGGCCGCCAAGCCCGATGCCATCCTCGTCGCCGCCTCGGGCACGCCGGCGGTGCTGCCGGAGCGGACGCTGCGCGAGCGCGGCTACGACGGCAAGTACTACCAGACGCACGGCGTCGCCAACAACGACTTCCTGCGCGTCGGCGGCAAGGACGTGGAAGGCACGTTCCTGCCGGCCGGCCCGGTCCTGGTCGCCGCCCAGCTGCCGGCGAGCAATCCGCTCAAGCCGAGCGCGATGGAGTACATCGACAAGTACGAGGCGATGTACGGCAAGGGGTCGGTGTCGACCTTCGGCGCGCACGCCTGGGACGCCGGCCGCCTGATGGCCGTCGCGGCGGCCGAAGCGCTCAAGAAGGCGCAGCCGGGCACGCCGGAATTCCGCTCGGCCCTGCGCGATGCGCTCGAGTCGGCCAAGGACGTGCACGGTGCGCACGGCGTCTTCAATATGTCGGCCACTGATCACCTCGGCCTCGACCAGCGCGCCCGCGTCATGGTCAAGATCGAAAACGGCGCTTGGAAGTACCAGCCCTGAGCAAAAGAATGTCCATCCTGCAAAGCCACATCGCCGACCGCTGGATCGGCAGCCGCGAGGGCGGCGTTCTCTCGAGCGCCATCGACGGCTCGCCGATCCATCACACGCACGCCGACGAGATCGACTTCGGCGAAGCGCTGCTGCATGCCCGGCGTGCCGGCGTGCCGGCATTGATGGCGATGGACTTCCAGCAACGGGCGGCGCGCCTGAAGGCGCTCGCGGCCTATCTCAACGAGCGCAAGGAAACGCTCTACGCGATCTCGCGCCACACCGGCGCGACACGCAACGACAGCTGGGTCGACATCGAAGGCGGCACCGGCACGCTCTACGCGTATGCCTCGATGGGCGGCAACGAATTGCCCTCGGGCAATGTCGTGCACGAAGGACCGGCGATGCAGCTCGGCAAGGGCGGCCACTTCGCCGGCACGCACATCCTGGTGCCGCGCGGCGGCGTCGCCGTGCACATCAACGCCTTTAACTTCCCCGTGTGGGGCTTGCTCGAGAAATTCGCGCCGACCTTTCTCGCCGGCATGCCGTGCATCGCCAAGCCGGCGACGGCAACGAGCTATCTGACCGAAGCGATGGTGCGGCTGATGGTCGAGTCGGGCCTGCTGCCCGCAGGCAGCCTGCAGCTCGTGATCGGCGGCACCGGCGACCTGCTCGACCGGCTCGACAGCCAGGATGTCGTCACCTTCACCGGCTCGGCCGACACGGCGCTCAAGCTGCGCGGCAATGCCAACCTGATGGCGAAATCGATTCCCTTCAACGCTGAAGCCGATTCGCTCAACGCCGCCATCCTCGGCCCCGACGTCGCGCCGGGCGACGAGGAGTGGGATCTCTTCGTCAATGAGGTCGTGCGCGAGATGACCGGCAAGGCCGGCCAGAAGTGCACGGCGATCCGCCGGGCGATCGTGCCGCGCCTGCATCTCGATGCGCTGGCGGCGGCGCTGCGCGAGCGGCTGTCGCGAGTCGTCTTCGGCGATCCGGCGGTCGAGGGCGTGAAGATGGGCGCGCTCGCCTCGCGGGCACAGCAGCGCGACGTCGCCGAGCGGGTCGAGCAGCTGTCGCGCGGCAACGAAGTCGTCTTCGGCAAGGACGAAGCGTTCGCTCCCCTGGGCGAAGGCGCAGCGAACGGCTCGTTCTTCGCGCCGACGCTGCTGCTCTGCCGTGACGCCATGAAGAACGATGCGGTCCACGACATCGAGGCCTTCGGCCCGGTCTCCACGCTGATGCCGTACGGCGATTTCGACGAAGCCCTTGCGTTGGCGGCGCGTGGTCGCGGCAGTCTCGTCGCCACGCTCGTCACGCGCGATCCAAAGGTCGCGGCGAAGGCGGTTCCGCAACTGGCGGCCTGGCACGGGCGCCTGCTCGTTCTCGACCGCGAAGCGGCCGCCGAATCGACCGGCCACGGCTCGCCCTTGCCGATGCTCAAGCATGGCGGCCCCGGTCGCGCCGGCGGCGGCGAGGAGCTCGGCGGCATCCGTGCCGTCAAGCACTACCTGCAGCGCGCCGCGGTCCAGGGCTCGCCGTCGATGCTGATGGCCGTCACCGGCGAATATGTCCGTGGCGCCAGGGTCCACGAAGGCGACGTGCACCCGTTTCGCAAGCACTTCGAGGACCTCGCGATTGGCGACTCGCTGCTGACGCATCGGCGCACGGTCGGCGAGGCCGACATCGTCGCCTTCGGCGGCATCTCGGGCGACTTCTTCTACATGCACTTCGACGAGATCGCGGCGAAGGAATCGGCGTTCGGCCAGCGCATCGCGCACGGCTACTTCGTGCTGTCGGCGGCGGCGGGCCTGTTCGTCTCGCCCGCGCCCGGTCCGGTGCTTGCCAACTACGGGCTCGACACGCTGCGTTTCGTCAAGCCGGTCGCGATCGGCGACACGATCCGTGCGCGCCTCACCTGCAAGCGCAAGATCGATCGCAACCGCAAGGACGCGCAAGGCAAGGGCCAGGGTGTCGTCGCCTGGGACGTCGAGGTGACCAACCAGTCGGACGAACTGGTCGCGAGCTACGACATCCTGACGCTCGTCGCCAAGCGCCTCATGAATGTCTAGCGAGTCGGAGCGTCGGCGCGGCAACGTGGGGGGAAAACCCCTTCGGTCCGGTTGAGGCACGCTCCTAGAATCGCCCGGCACACGCACCAGGAACCTCGATGGCAACGACCCGTCGCGCCAGCGCGCCGAAGCCCTCCGCCGCCGTCGGTTCCGGGCTGCGCATCCTCAAGAAGTACCCGAACCGGCGCCTCTACGACACCGAGGTGTCGAGCTACATCACGCTCGCCGAGGTCAAGGGTATGGTGCTGCAGGGCCTCGACTTCGAGGTGCGCGACGCCAAGACCGGCGAGGACCTGACGCGCAGCATCCTGCTGCAGATCATCCTCGAGGAAGAGACCGGCGGCGTGCC
>DAIMIM010000243.1:0-5459 GCA_036722755.1 Caldimonas sp.
CGGCGTACTCGGCCGAAAGGATCGACGCGAAGTCCATCGCCATGTCGGCCATGAACGGCGCCTCGGGTTTCTTCAGGACGAACTTCACCGTCATCGCGTCGACCTTCTCGAGGTGGTCGACGATGTCTTTCATGCCCATGTCTTCGAAGTACGAATAGGTCTGGCCCGGCGTCACCTTGGCGTACGGGTGGTTGGGGTCCGCCATCCGGTTGTACGAGAAGAGGACGTCGTCGGCGTTGAAGTCGCGCGTCGGCTTGAAGTGGGCGTTGCTGTGGAACTTGACGCCCTTCCTCAACTTGAAGGTGTACGACATGCCATCGGCCGCCGCGGTCCAGCTCTCGGCGAGGCCCGGCACGAGGTTGGTGGTGCCGGTGTCGAACTCGACCAGCCGGTCGTAGATCGGCACCGACGACGCATCGGCGGTGGTCCCGGTTGTGAAGAACTGCGGGTTGAAGCCTTCCGGGCTCCCCTCGGAGCAGTAGACGAGCGTCTTGGCCGCGAAGGCCGCGCCGCAGGCAGCGACCAGGGCGATGGCGGCAGTCGTCTTGAGGGTGCGTTGGAGTTTCATGGTGTCGGCGAGGCAGCTGGCGGATGGGGAGCGCGGCGGCGGCGGGGCCGTGGCTGCGACGAGCGGCAATGATAGGTTCGGCGCTTCGGCTCAGCCGCTTCGCCGCAGCACGACGAGGTGGCCGTCGACGCCTTGCCGGTCTTCGTCGCGAAGCACCTCCTGGGCCAGGCCTTCGATGCTCCAGCCGCCCTCGGCGGCGAGCCGCTGCAGGTAGGGCGCCGAATGCGCGTAGCGGAGCGACTCCATGAGATGGATATCGGCGTCTTCGCTGATCTCGGTGGAGAACGCGAACAGGCCGCCGGGCCGCAGCGCTCCTCTCGCGCCGGCGAACACGGGCGCGAGGTCGCCGATGTAGATGAACACGTCCGAGGCGACGATCAGGTCGAAGCTTGCGTTGCGCGTGGCCAGGTAGCTGGCGATGTCGCCCGTCACGAGCTCGTCGTAGACCTGCTTCTGCCTGGCCTGGTCGAGCATCTTTTCGGAGAGATCGAGGCCGGTCAGCGAGCGCGCCCAGGGCTTGAGCAGCTGGCCGCAGAGGCCCGTGCCGCAGCCGAGATCGAGCACGTCGACACCGTGCGCCGGAATGTGCGGACGAAGCTTTTCGGTCAACGCCTCGTGGGTGCGGTAGTTGAGCATGCGCACCAGGTGGTCGTCGAACCTGACCGCGTACTTGTCGAACAGGTCACGAACGTACTGCAGCGGCGAGGTGTCCGGCACGGCCGCGCCGCCCATCGACGCCAGCACGTAGCGGATCCGTTCGGCGTTCGACGCGTCGCCGAACTCGAGCGCCTTGCGATAGCTCTCGATCGAGTCGTCGTTGCGCTTGAGCCGGCTGAGCGCCGCGCCGCGCATGATCCAGCCATCGGCATAGCGGGGCTCGACGCGCAACAGGTGCTCGTAGCACGCGAGCGATTCTTCCGTGCGTTGCCGCTTCCACAGGATCAGCCCGCGGCCCTTGAGCGCGCGCGCGTTGTCGGGATGCAGGCGCAAGGCGCGGTCGTAGCTCTGCATCGCCTCGTCGATGCGGCCGAGCAGGCGCTGTGTGTTGCCCAGGTTCGCATGCGCTGCGGCGACGCTCGGATCGATGCGGACCGCCGCCGCGATCAGCTGCTCCGATTCCTCGAGATCGTCGCGCTGCGCGACCAGCACGCCGAGCATGTGCAGGGCATGAAAGCTCTCCGGCATCGCCGCCAGGATCTCGCGGTAGACCGATTCGGCGGCGGCCATGTCGCCCTTGCCGTGCGCGGCCAGCCCGGCCCGGTATTTCGCCTGCAGGACCGCTTCCGGAACCTTCTTGTCGCGAGGCGGCGGAGTGCGTCGCGTCACGACGGCGACGGCAACGCCGGCGTGGTGCGGCTGGCGCCGGTCATGGCCAGGCTGCCGGGCGCTTCGACAGGATGTCGCCGGCGTTGGCTTCGTAGGCCTGCGCGACGCGAAGCAGCGCGAGCTCGCCTCTCGGCCTGCCGATCAGCTGCATGCCCGTCGGCAACCCGGCATCGTTGAATCCGGCCGGCACGCTGATGCACGGCAGGCCGGCGAACGTGGCGAGGACGGTGACCTCCATCCAGCGATGGTAAGTGTCCATCGTGCGGCCGCCGATGCGTTGCGGCCAGCGCCATTCGACCGGAAACGGCCACACCTGCGTCGTCGGCAGGGCAAGGACATCGACGTCGCCGAAGAGTGTCAGCACGTGCTGGTAGAAGGCGCTCCGTTCGTTGCTCGCCGCCATCACCTGCGCTGCCGTGAGACGCAGGCCCTGGTCGTGCTCCCACAGCGCCTCGGGCTTGATCTGCGCTCGGTTCCCGGGCTCGACGAGAAAGGGTGCGATGCGGCCGTGCACGAGCCAGGCGCGCCATGTCAGCCAGGCGTCCCAGAGCCGCTCCGGTGAGAAGCCCAGCGACATCGGCTCGATCTTGCAGCCGATGCCTTCCAGCCGCCTCAGCGCCGATGCGCAGACATCGAGGATGCCGTCGTCCATCGCCAGATGGCCGCCCAGGTCGCCGAGCCAGCCGATGCGGGTCGGGCCCGTCGGCTCGTTATCGCCGGCCGCGAGCCGGTCGGCGAACGACGGCTCGGTGGCGAGCGAGAGCGGAGCGCGGGGGTCGTAGCCGGCTTGCACATCGAGCAGCAGCGCGAGGTCGCGGACGTTGCGCGCCATCGGCCCTTCGGTGCCGAAGTGCGTCACCCACACGTCCTGCGCCGGCAGCAAGGGAACCCGGCCCTGGCTCGGACGAAAGCCGAACACGTTGCCCCACGCCGCCGGATTGCGCAGGCTCCCCATCGAGTCGCTGCCGTCGGCCACGGGCAGCATGCGCGTCGCCAGCGAGACGGCGGCGCCGCCGCTGCTGCCGCCGGCCGCCTTGCTGGAGTCGTAGGCGTTGCGGGTCGCGCCGAAGACCTCGTTGAAGGTGTGCGAGCCGAGCCCGAATTCCGGCGTGTTGGTCTTGCCGACGAGGATGCATCCGGCCGCCTTCATGCGCGCCACCATGAGGCCGTCGTGCGCCGGAAGGTTGTGGCGCAGCAGCGGCGAGCCGAAGGTCGTCGTCAGACCGGCGGTCTGGGCGATGTCCTTGATGGCTTGCGGCAGGCCGAACAGGAAGGGGCGCGTCGCCTCGCGCTCGCTGGTGCGCGCCAGCGTCGCATCGCAGGCATCGGCTTCGCCGAGCAGCACGTCGCTGTCGCGGCGGCTGACGATGGCGTTGACGTGCGGATTGATGGCGTCGATGCGCGCCAGGAACGCCTGCATCACCTCGCGGCTGGACAGCGTCCGGGCGCGGATCGCCGCGGCCAGCGCGTGTCCAGCGAGATCGGTGATGCCGGCCATGCGTTCCCTTCCTTTGCGGGTCAACGCGAGCCGAACATCATGTGCCGTGCGATCGCCGACTTCACCGGCCCGAGCGCCTGCAACGCGGCGATGCCGATGCCGCGTGCAGCGCCGGCGCCGGGCAGCACCCAGGTGAAGCTGCGCGCGAGAAAATCGGTCGCCGCGATCATCGCCCAGCGGTCCGGCGCGCGCTGCCACTCGAGCTGGCGCAGCACGGCAGGGATGTCCTGGCCTCGCGACAGCGACCGCACCAGCTCGAACGCGTCGCGCATGCCGAGATTGAGGCCCTGGCCGGCGACAGGATGCAGCGTCTGCGCGGCGTTGCCGATGCGCACCGTGCGGCCGTCGGTCAGCGTCCGCTCGGCGCTCAGCCCGAGGGCAAAGCGCTTCAGCGGCGAGATGGAAACGATGCGCGGCGTCGACGCATGGAAGACCGTGTTGAGCACGGTCACGCGCTGGCTGTCGTCGAGGCCCTGCACCGGATCGTCGTTGCTGTCGGTGCACCAGACGAGGCCGGCCCGTCCATCCTTCATTGGCAGCAATGCTGCCGGTCCGTGCCGGGTGAAGCGTTCGTAGGCGATGCCTTGGGCGGCGCTGCCCGCAGCACCGGCTGGCGGCGTGCCGAAGCCCACTGTGCCGACCCACGCGGTCTGCTGGTAGTCGTGGCGCAGTGCCGGCCTGCGCTCGCCGGCGACGAGCACCGCGTGCGCGGTCGGCGCGAAGACGCCGCCTTCTGCCACCACCGCCAGGTCGAAGCGCTCGACGATGCCGGCGTCGACCTCGACGCCACCGTCGACGTTCTTCAGCGCCGCCACCGCCGCGCCGAACCGGCTCGCGAGGCGCTTCGGCTCGCGCCGCACGGCCTCGAGCCAGACCTGCTGCAGCGGTGCGACGATGCTCCCGTAGCTCAACACCGCGCCGAGCATCGGCACCGCTTCGTCGATGGCGCGGATCGTCAGCTCCGGCTCGCCGAAGCGCGACGCGAACGCGGCCAACAGCGAGGGCGCGTGCTGCGAGACATGGACTTCGACGATGGGCTGCGCATCCTCCGGCCGCCACGCGCCGAGACGCTCGAGCAGCTGCACGCTGCCGAGCGAGACCGCGATGGTGCGCGGGTCGCCGGACACATCCTTGTCGGCCGGGCGCGCATCGAAGAGCGTGATCTCGGCGTCGGGCAATGCCTGCGCGGCATGCAGGGCGAGCGCCAGGCCGACCGGGCCGGCGCCGACGACGGCGAGCTTCAACTTTGATGATTCCTTCATGCGCGCACACCCCGAATGGGGATGGTTTTCCGGAGGCCCGGCGTATTATTCGCCGCACCCGAATGTACGGGTAACCCCTGTGGGAGAAACGCTGCCATGGCGCTGATGGATTTCATCAAGAAACAGTTCATCGACATCATCGAGTGGACGGAGGGCGGCGACGGCGTGCTGGCTTGGCGCTATCCGATGGAAGACCGCGAGATCCAGAACGGCGGCTCGCTCACGGTACGCGAATCGCAGATGGCCGTCTTCGTCAACGAAGGCAAGATCGCCGACGTCTTCGGCCCGGGCCGCTACACGCTGACGACGGCGACGCTGCCGATCCTCACCTACCTGCAGAACTGGGACAAGCTCTTCAAGAGCCCGTTCAAGAGCGACGTCTACTTCTTCTCCACGCGCCAGCAGATCGACCAGCGTTGGGGCACCAGCCAGCCGGTGACGATCCGCGACAAGGACTTCGGCGCCGTGCGGTTGCGCGCCTTCGGCAATTACGCCTACCGCATCGCCGATCCGCGTCTCTTCTACAACGAGATCTCCGGTACGCGTGAGCGCTACACGGTGAGCGACATCGACGGCCAGTTGCGTGGCCTGATGCTGCAGGACATCTCGAACGCGGTCGGCGCCAGCGGCACGCCTTTCCTCGATCTCGCGGCCAACCAGGTCGCCTTCGCCAAGGCCCTGCAGGATGCGGCGACGCCGTCGTTCGAGAAGCTCGGCTTGAAGCTCGAGATGGTGACGATGCAGAACGTGTCGCTGCCCGACGAGCTGCAGAAGATCCTCGACCAGAAGATCGGCATGGGCATGG
>DAIMIM010000244.1:0-5422 GCA_036722755.1 Caldimonas sp.
CCTTCTCGCCGAGATAGTCCTCGGCGGTCTTCTTCATCTTGCGCAGGATCTCGGCCGAAATCTGCTGCGGCGCGAGCTTCTCGCCGCGCACCTCGACCCATGCATCGCCGTTGTCGGCGGCGACGATCTTGTAGGGCATCAGGTTGATGTCCTTCTGCACTTCCTTCTCGGCGAACTTGCGGCCGATCAGGCGCTTGACGGCGTAGATCGTGTTCTTCGGATTGGTGACAGCCTGGCGCTTGGCCGAGGCGCCGACGAGGATCTCGCCGCCATCCTGGTAGGCGATGATCGACGGCGTTGTCCGCGCACCTTCGCTGTTCTCGATCACCTTGGTGGTGTTGCCTTCCATGATCGCGACGCACGAGTTGGTGGTGCCCAAGTCGATGCCGATGATCTTTGCCATGTTCTGATCTCCAGAGATTGAATTCGTTGGGTTCGAGTTGTGGATAACCCGCGGCATTTCAAGCCGCGAACGACTTAGTTCGGGGCGCTGACGGTGACGAGCGCCGGGCGAAGAACCCGATCGGCGATCGAGTAGCCCTTCTGCAGAACCGCGACGACCGTGTTCGGCTCCTGCGCTGCGGGCACCACGCTGATGGCCTGGTGCTGGTGCGGATCGAACTTCGTGGTCGGCGGCGGATTGATCTCGACGACCTTGTTTCGCTCCAGCGCCGCTCCCAGCTGACGCAGCGTGGCATGCACGCCTTCGAGCATCTGCTGGGGCGTCGCCGCCGGAATGGCGATGGCGGCTTCCAGGCTGTCCTTGACCGGCAGCAGGCTTTCCGCGAAGGATTCGACCGCGTACTTGCGCGCCTTCGACATCTCTTCTTCGGCCCGGCGACGGGTGTTTTCGGCTTCGGCCTTGGCGCGCAGGAATGCGTCGGACAGCTCCGAGTAACGGGCTTCCAGATCCGACAGAGTCTGGCTCGGACTGGCGGCTCCCGAATGCGGATCGGCGTCGCCCGGCGACGGCGTTTCTGCAGAGGAAGGTGTGTTCGCGTCGTTCATCGTGACGAGTTGAGGCACATCCCCTTTCGTTTCAAGGGCTATTTTTTCGAGGCGATGATGAATTTCAGTGGTCAGTCCGGCTCGATCGATGCGCTCCAGCGGTCCCAGTCGGCCAGCTGGCGTCGGTCCCGCTTGGTCGGCCGGCCGCTCTCGATGGCGAGGGCAGGGTCCGGTCGGTCTTTTCTCTCGGCCGCGGCGGCACGGCCTCGCTCCACGCTGTCGGGCGTCTCCGCGTAGTACGTCTGCGCCACCGTGGCCGGGCCGCGCATCCGGCTCACCGCCTGGACGACGACCGTTCGCGCCCAGCCGCCGTGCCGGAGCTCGACGGTGTCGCCTTCGCGGAGCTCCCGGGACGGCTTGGCAGGTTGCCCGTTGACGTCGACGCGGCCATTGGCGATCTGCTCGGCGGCAAGCGCGCGGGTCTTGAAGAAGCGGGCGGCCCAAAGCCACTTGTCGAGTCGAAGCTTGTCCATCAGTGCCGGCGCGCTCCTCGGATCTGGCTCGACGGCAGCAATCGTCGTGCCGCGGCCGACGCCGGCGAGTTCAGAAGATCCAGAAGCCGTCCTTCGGAATCTCGAGCCATTGTTCGCCCGGCGGCAGCGCCGCCTGGCCGTACGCGCGCAGCCTCAGATCGTTGCGGTGAAACAGGTGCTCCCATCGGTCGCCGAGAAACATCGACGTCACCAGGGGCAGACGGACCGTGTTGTCGCCTTCGCGATCGGCAAGGCGGATTCGCTCGAGACGCGCCATGCCCGTCACGGCGCTGCCTTCTGCGGCGCTCGAACGGGCCTGGCCCCAGAGCTGCCAGCCATCGCCTGCGATCTTCGCGGCGTCGCCGCGCCGCTCGACGATCTTGCCTTCGATGCGATTGTTGCTGCCCATGAAATCGGCGACGAAGAGTGTCTTCGGATGCCCGTAGAGCTCCTGCGGCGTGCCTTCCTGCTCGATGACGCCGTTGTTGAGCAGCAGGATGCGGTCCGACATCGCCATCGCTTCGTTCTGGTCATGCGTGACCACCAGCGCGGACAGACGCATCTTCAGGATCAGCTCGCGCAGCCAGGCCCGCGCCTCCTCGCGCAGCTTGGCGTCGAGATTGGAGAGCGGCTCGTCCATCAGGATGACCGGCGGGTTGTAGACCAGAGCGCGAGCGATCGCGACGCGCTGCTGCTGGCCGCCCGACAGCTGGTGCGGCAGCCGGTCGCCGAGATGGCCGAGGCCGAGATTGCCGAGCGCCGAATCGACCCGCGCGCGCGTCTCGGCGCTGGTGACCTTGCGCAGCTTCAGGCCATAGGCGACGTTGTCGAAGACGGTCTTGTGCGGCCACAGCGCGTACGACTGGAAGACGAGGCCGAGGTTGCGCTTTTCGGCAGGCACCTCGAAACGACTGCCGGCATCGAGGATGGGCCGGTCTTCGATGCGGATCGTGCCGCGATGCGGCAGCTCGAGGCCGGCGACGGCGCGCAGAAGCGTCGTCTTGCCGCTGCCGGACGGGCCGAGCAGCGAGACGACCTCGCCTTGCGCCAGCTGCATCGACACGCCCTTGAGGATGGCGTTGTCGCCGTACGAGAGATGCAGATCGTCGACCTGCAGCTTGGTTGCACGGGAGGCATCGACGGGCGGAGTCGAGACGGCGAGGGCAGCGTCAGTCATGCAGTTTCACTCCGAAGCGCAATGCCACCGTCAGGCCGATGCCCACTAGCACCACATTGATCAGCGACAGCGCGGCGACCATGTCCGCCGCGCCGGTGCCCCACAAGGAGACGAGCAGCGAACCGATCACCTCGGTACCCGGGCCGAGCAGATAGACGCCGGTCGAATATTCGCGCTCGAAGATCATGAAAACCAGCAGCCAGCTGGCGAGAAGGCCGTAGCGGATGAGCGGAAGCGTCACGTCGCGGCTCACCTGCCCGCGCGTCGCGCCGACGCTGCGCGCCGCTTCTTCCAGCTCAGGGCCGACCTGCAGCAACGAGCTCGAGACCAGCCGCATGCCGTAGGCGAGCCAGACCACGGTATAGGCGATCCAGAGGCTGACGATGGTCGAGCGCAGGGGCGCGAGCGGCGGGAAAAACAGGAACACCCAGAGGAACGCGAGGCCGGCGAGCAGGCCGGGGATGGCGCGCGGCACGAGCACGAGATAGTCGACGAAGCGCGTCCAGGCGTCGGCCTTGCGATGCGTGGCCAGGCCGACCGCGGTGTAGCAAATGACCGCGAGGCCGCCGCCGATGACACCGATCAGCACCGTGTTGACGATGCCGCGCACGAGCGTTGGCTGCGAGAACACCTCTCTGAAGTTGTCGAGCGTGAGCACGTCGGCGAGGTGCACGCCTTCGCCCCAGTTGGTCACCAGGGCGCGCAGGGCGATGCCCGACAACGGCACGACGATGGTCAGGAACAGCCACAGGGCGAGGATGATCGCGGCGATCCAGCGCCAGTTGCCGAGCGGCAGCGGCCGCTGCCTGCCGGCCTTGCCCTTGACGGTGATGTACTTGCCGGCGTTGCGCAGCAGGAAGCGCTGCAGCATCACCAGCGGAAACGTCATGGCGACGATGCAGACCGCGACCGCCGCCATGAGGTGATAGGACGGCGTGCCGAGCTTGTTGGTGAGCTTGAAGAGATAGGTCGCGAGGACGAGGTGGCCTTCCGGGTCGCCGAGCACCAGCGGCAGGCCGAAGATCTCGAAGCCGAGGAAGAACACGAGCACGCCCGAGAAGAGGAGGGACGGCGTCACCATGGGCAGGCTGACGTCGCGTGCGACCTGGAATGGCGATGAGCCGGTCATGCGGGCGGCTTCTTCCACGTCCGAGCCCAGGCTCTTCAGCGCCGACGACGAATAGAGGTAGACGTGCGGTACGTGCGTCAGGCCGGCGATCACGGCGATGCCGGCGAGCGAATAGACGTTCCACGGCACGCCGCCGACCAGCTCCTTCGCCCACACCGAATAGAAACCGACCGGGCCGGCCGACACGACATAGCCGAAGCCGAGCACCATCGGCGAGACGAACACCGGAATGAGCAGCAGCGGCTCGATCCAGCTGCGGCCGGGCAGGTCGGTGCGGATCATCAGGAAGGCGAGGATGCCGCCGAGCGGCACGGCGATCAGCGCCATCGAGCCGGCGATGATCAGCGAGTTCTCGAGCGAATCCCAGAAGTCGCTGTCGTCGAAGATGAACTGGAATGCGCCCAGGCCGAACTTGTGCGGCATGAAAAAGGGCGCATCGAGCAGGCTCTGATAGAAGATGAGGCCGAGCGGAAGGAAGACGGCGAGCGCCGTCACGCCGATGACGCCGCCGCGAGCGAGTCCGATGCGCATGGGCCGGCCGAATCGCGCGCCCTACTTGCCGGCCTTCATGGCAGCCTGCCACTGCTTGATGAAGTCGAGCCGCTTGGTCTGGTCCAGGTAGCCGAGGAGTTCGGTGCTGACCGGAATCGGCTTGGCGTTGGCGATCACCTTGGCGTACCCGGCGACGGTCATCTCGCCTTCGACATCGCCTCGGATCGAGCCGAGCTCGGCCTGGTTGGCAATGATGTTCTGGCCCCGCTTGGAGAGGATGTAGTCGACCCAGAGCTTGGCTGCGTTCGGATTCTTCGCGGTCTTCGATGCGAACATGACGCGCGACATGATGAGCGCGTAGTCCTTCGGCAGGACGATGCCGATCGACGGGTCCTTCTTCGCACGCAGCGCCGCGTACGAATTGAAGATGTTGAAGCCGAGCAGATTCTCGCCGGAGCTGATGCGCTCCATCATCGTTCCCGCGCTCGACTGCACGCGCGGACCGAGCACGCCGAGCGCCTTCACCATCTCCCAGAACTTGGGGTTGTACTTGCTGTCCTGCGTGATGAGCATGAAGCCGACGCCCGACTTCTCGATGTCGTAGGTCGTGACCTTGCCCTTCAGTTTCTCGGTCTTCGTGGTGAAGACGCGCAACAGGTCGGCGTGGCTCTGGGGGATCTCGTCGCCGGCGAGAAGGCGTTTGTTGTAGACGATGGCCAGCGGCTCGTAGGTCGTGCCGTAGGCCTCGTCCTTCCAGACCGCCCACGACGGCAGGTGGGAGATCTCGGGCGAGGCGTACGTCAGGGCGCCGCCGTCGCTGACCAGCTTCATCTGCAGGTCCATCGCCGAGCTCCAGAGCACGTCGGCCGAGCCTGCGCCAGCGGCCCGCTCGCTGATGAAGCGGTTGTAGACCTCGGTCGAGTTCATGTCGTTGTACTCGACCGAGATGCCGGGATAGAGAACCTGGAAGTCCTTGATCAGCGGGTTGGCCGAGGCCGTGTCGGTCGTGCTGTAGACGACGACCTTGCCTTCCTTCTTCGCGGCGGCGATGGTCTCGGCGTACGACGCCGGATAGCCTGCCGGAACCTGGGCCGCTGCATGCAGAGCGGCAAAGGCGAAGGCGCCGCCGATGGCAGCGATGGT
>DAIMIM010000245.1:0-5421 GCA_036722755.1 Caldimonas sp.
CCGAACAGCCGGCGCTGTGGCTCGAGGATTGGGGTGGCGGCCCCACCCCGGCGCTCACATGACGGCGACGCAGTCGCTCGGTCTGGTGCTCGATCGGCACCTCGCGCACCTCACCGCTCGGACCCGGGCCCCTGGCGCTTCGCCGCGTCGTCGCGAAAGAAGGCGTTGAGCTCGGCACCCGGTGCCGCATCCGCAAAGCCGTCGAAGCGGCCCTGCTCCGCAATGGCACCAGCGGCGCGCATGAAGCCACCCCAGGCGGAACGCGCCATCGCGCCGCCGACGCTGACCCGTCGCACGCCGAGCTCGGCGATGCCCTTCATGGTGAGCTCGCTGGCCGAGCCGACGAGCAGGTTGACCGGCTTGGGCGCGACCGCAGCGACCACCGCGGCGATCTGCTCGCGCGTGCGGATGCCCGGCGCATAGAGGCAATCGGCACCGGCCTCGGCGTAGGCCTTGAGGCGGGCGATGGTGTCGTCGAGATCGGGGCGCCCGGCGAAGAAGTTCTCGGCGCGGCCCACCAGGAGCGTGTCACCGCCGGCCTGGTCGATCGCGCCGCGCGCCGCGCGCAGCCTGGCGACGGCGACATCGATGTCGTGCAGCGGGTTCGCCGCATCGCCCGTCGCGTCCTCGATCGACAGCCCCGCCACGCCGGTCTCGACTGCCAGGCGCACGCTTTCCGCGACGCCTTGCGGATCGGCTGCGAAGCCGCTCTCGAAGTCGGCATTGACCGGGAGATCGGTGGCGGCGACCATGTCACGCAGATGGGCCAGCACCATGTCTCGAGACAGGTCGCCATCGGCATGGCCGAGCGACCACGCGAAGCCCGAGCTCGTCGTCGCCAGCGCCTTGAAGCCGAGGCCTTGCAGATAGCGCGCGCTGCCGGCGTCCCAGGGATTCGGGATGACGAAGCAGCCGGCCGCGTGCAGCTGCCTGAAGGCACGCCGCCTGGCTGCGATGACCGAGGGAGAAGGAGTCATGGACATCACCTGTCGGCTTGGCCTGGATGAGCTGGCGACATCTTGTCAGCGAATCAGTCGATCGTTCGCCTTCGCCAGATAAAACCACTCCTGCCCGGCAGCGGCCGACGCGTTCGGGAAGACGACGTAGCCGGCGAACGGAGCGAAGACGCCGCTGCCGCCCTGTCGGTTGCCGATGCGCTGGCCTGCGGTCACCGCGTCGAAGCTCTTCCACGGCTGCTCGAACGCGTCGCCCTCGTGCAGCTTGTCGACCACCTCGCACAGGCGCAGCGACTCGACCTGGGGCATCGGCGGCGGGTCGGGTGCGTCGATCAGCCGCAGATGCGCGAGCGTGTGGGCGATGGCGCGATAGGCGACCTCCGGCGCCTCCGGGTCGTCGTGCTGGCCGCACTCGAGCGTCAGCGCGCAGCCGCCCACGGAGCGCATGTATTCGGTCGTGCCGATGCCGTAGCGCGGGTCGAGGTCGAGCGCGGCATCGGCGCGCGCGGCAGCGAGCTCGCGGCGGCGCGCCACGCCCACGGCATAGGTGTCGAGCCAGCCGTCGACGACGCGGTCGACGCCGAGCCGCAAGGCGAGCGCCTCCTCGCGCCCCGCTTGTGCGAAGGGCTCGAGCGGGCCATCGTTGTCGGGCGGCCCGAGGAAGACGAACGGAGCGCCGGCCGAGTGAAACGAGTGCAGGTCGAGCAGGACCTCATGGCCGGCAAGCAGCGGGCACAGCCAGTTGGCGACGTGGTCCTCGTGCTCGCGAGGCGTGTCGGTCGGTGCGAGCTTGCGGTTGAGGTTGCGGTCGCCAGCGCGGCGATGCTCGGCATAGGCCAGCGGGTTCGTGACGGGCACCAGCGTCAGTTGCCCGGCGACGAGGTGAAGCAGGCCGGCATCGATCTCCTTGGTCACGCGCTCGATGGCACGCGTGCCGCAGGTCTCGTTGCCGTGCACGGCGCCGAGGACGATGAGGCGCGTGCCCGGGTGCGGGCTGGTGTACGAAATCGACTTGAAGGGCAGCATGGGACGGGGTCGATGCGTGTCGGTGCGCCGCTATTCTGTCGTGATGTTGGCCGCCTTGATGACCGCGGCCCAGCGCGCGATCTCGCTCGACAGGAACGATGCGAACGCTTCCGGGCCACGGGCATCGACACGAAAGCCCAGAGAGCGTGCGCGCTCCGCGATCTCGGGAGTGTTCATGATCCGCACGACCTCGGCGCCCAGCCTGGCGACGATCGCGTCGGGCGCGCCGGCCGGAACCACCATGCCCGTCCAGTTCTCGGTGAGCAATGCCGGCATGCCGGCTTCCGTGGTGGTCGGCACGTCGGGCACGGCCGGGTCGCGCGCGCCGCTGCAGATGGCGAGCGCGCGCAGCTTGCCGGCCTTCACCTGCGCGATCGATTCCGGGAAGTTGGAGAAGATCACGTCGAGCTGGCCACTCATCAGGTCGGCGATCGACGGCGCGCCGCCCTTGTAGGGAACGTGCTGGATCTCCGCCTTGGCGATGCCGTTGAAGAGTGCCAGCGTGAGGTGCGGCGGCGTGCCGTTGCCGCTCGAGCCGCCGTTGAGTTTCTTCGTCCTCGCCGCCGCGACGAGGTCGGCGAAGCTCTGGATCGGGCTGGCCGCCGGCACGACGACGAGCATCGGCGAGCCGGCCATCAGCGCCACCGGCCGGAGGTCGCGCAAGAAGCTGTAGGGCGCCTTCGGAAAGAGCGTCACGTTGGCCGCGTGCGTGAGCGTGATCGCGAGCAGCGTGTTGCCGTCGCCTGGAGCCTTGGCCGCGATGTCGGCGCCGATCTGGCCGCCGTTGCCGGCCCGGTTGTCGATGAGCACGCCCGTCTTCCAGTGCTCGGAGATCTGCTGGCCGACCAGCCTGGCCATCACGTCGGTGAGGCCACCCGGCGGAAACGGCACGATGTAGCGGATCGTCGCGCCGGCCTTCGGATAGTCGCCGGCCTGTGCCCACAAGGCGCCCGGCGCGACCGCGAGGCCAGCGAGCGTGATGACCTGTCGTCGTTGCATGGATGGTCTCCTATGGCGCGAGCGTTGCGAGCAGGGCGTCGGTGACGGTCAGGCCGTCGAGCTCGGCCCGGCGCAGCAGCGCCTCGCGCCTTGCTCCTGGCAGCCGAACGCCATCGTCCGTGAGCATCTCGCCAACCAGCACCTCGAGCCGATCGACAAAGGCGTCGCGGCCGGCGAGCGCGCCCGGGTCGATAAGCAGGAAGGCCTGGCCGATACCCGGCCGATTGCCCTCGTCGACGAAAAAGCTCGACGCCTCGAAGCCGAAATTCGCGCCGATCAGCGCCGTGACCAGCAGCTCGACGACGAGCGCCAGCATCGCGCCCTTGGTGCCGGGCGCATCGACGGAGCCGCTGCCGAAGGCGAGCATCGAGCCGTGCAGCGCGGCATTCGCGTCGGTCGTCGGCCGGCCTTTGGCGTCGAGCGCCCAGCCGAGCGGAATCGGCTTGCCGGCCCTGGCCGCCAGGAGGACCTTGCCACGCGCGACTTCGCTCAGGCTCAGGTCGATGAGGAGCGGCGAGCCGCCACGGCGGGGAAAGATCGCGGCGATCGGGTTGGTGCCGAAGATCGGGTGCCGGCCACCGGCCGCCGGCATCGCCGCGGGCGAGTTGGCGAAGCCGAGCCCGACCAGGCCGCGCGCGGCAGCCGGTCGAAGGTGATCGACGATCACGCCGGCATGGTGGCTGCGCACCACGCCGACGAAGGCGATGGCGAACTCGCCGGCGCGTCGCATCGCATCGTCGATGGCGAAGGCGCAGGCCGGAAAGGCGAGCCCTGCGCCGGCATCGACGATCGCCACCGCGCCCTTGCTCTTCGCCAGGTGCGGCACGGCCGCGCCATCGACCCGGCCGTTGCGAAGATGGGTGGCGTACTGCGCGACGCGGCCGAGGCCGTGCGACCCGAGTCCCTGCGCTTCGGCGAGCACGAGCGCACGCGCGGTCGACTCGGCCATCGCGTCGCTGGCACCGGCGCCGCGCAGCGTCGCGGCGGCACGCCGCCTCGCGTCGTCGAGCGAGAGCGTGGCCATCAGCGCAGCGCCTCGAGGACTTTTTCGGCGATGAGTAGCGACACGCGCGTGTTCGCCTCGGCCGACGGACCGGCGATGTGCGGCGTGAGCAGCAGATTCGGGCACCCGGCGAAGACGTTGTCGGCGCCGAGCGGTTCGGTCGCGAACACGTCGAGCGCCGCGCCGCTCAGCTGGCCACTCTTCAGCGCCGCGACCAGCGCTGCCTCGTCGACGATGCCGCCGCGCGCGGCATTGATCAGCACGGCGCCGCGTTTCATGGTGGCGATGCGGTCAGCGTCGAACAGATTGCGGGTGGAGTCAAGCAACGGCACGTGGATGCTGACGACATCGGCCCTGGCGACGATCTCGTCGAGGCTCGCCGCGTCGACATCGGCCGCCGCGTAGGCAGCGTCGCTCGACGCCAGCGCCGCATCGCAGGCCGTCACGCGCATGCCGATACCCTGCGCCAGTGCCGCCGTGACGCGGCCGATCGAGCCGAAGCCGACCAGGCCCATCGTCTTGCCGCCGATCTCGCGGCCGCCCGACAAGGCCTCGCGCGGCCAGCGCCCGGCCGCCACCTCGGCGCTCGAGCCGTAGGCGCCGCGCAGCAACAGCATCGCCGCGGTGACGACGTATTCGGCCACCGAGCGCGCGTTGGCGCCGGTCGCCGGGATGACGGCGATGCCGCGCGCCCGGCAGGCCGGCACGTCGATGTTGTCGAGCCCGACGCCGAGCCGCCCGACCGCCTTGCAATGCCGCAAGCTTGCGAGCAGCTCGCCGCGCACCTGCGTGCGGTTGCGCACGACCAGCGCGTCGGCCTCGGCGGCGAGCCCGCGCAGGCGCACCGGATGGTCGACCAGCGTCGGCTCGTAGAGCACGTCGTGCACGGCGCGCATCGCCACCAGGCCCGGCGCGTCCATGAACTCGCTGACGACGATGCGCATCGCCGTGGCCCCGCGGCTAGGCGCTCTCGTAGAGCCGCGTCAGCACGAACTCGCGATGACCGAGCGCCTCTGCCGCGGTGAGCCGGCCGTTGGCGGTGCGCAGCATCGATTCGAGCAGCTTGTCGCCGGCCTGGTCGAGGTTGATCTCGCGCTGCAGGAGGCCCGAGGTGTCGACGTCGATGTGCTCGCTCATCAGCCGCACGGTGCGTGGATTGGCGCAGATCTTGATGACGGGCAGGATCGGGTTGCCGATGACGTTGCCCTGCCCGGTCGGAAAGAAATGCAGCGCATAGCCCGAGGCGGCGCAGAGCGTCACCATTTCGGCCGCCGCGCTCGACGAATCCATGAACCACAGGCCCGGATGGGTCGGCATCTCGGCCTTGTCGAGCACGCCGTCGACGCTGCAGGTCTTGCCGATCTTCTGGATGTTGCCGAGCGCCTTTTCCTCGATCGTCGTCAGGCCGCCGGCGATGTTGCCCTTGGTCGGCTGCGA
>DAIMIM010000246.1:0-5361 GCA_036722755.1 Caldimonas sp.
GCGGCTCGAGGCCGCCGGCGCGATCGAGCGCGACCAGCTCGTCGCAGCCGCCGACATGCGTGTCGCCGATGAAGATCTGCGGCACGGTGTAGCGATGCGTCAGCTCGATCATCGCCTTGCGTTCGGCCGGCCGCTCGTCGATGCGGATCTCGTCGATTGACTCGACGCCGCGTTGCGTCAACAGCGCCTTCGCGCGCAGGCAGTAGGGGCAGCTTCCGGTGCTGAACATCTTCACGGTCTGCATCGGGACTCTCAGGCTGCGGCGGCGGTCGCGGTCTTTTCGACCGGAAGATTGGCGGCGCGCCAGGCGTTGAGGCCGCCGGCGAGCACCCGGGTGTCGGCGAAGCCGAGCTTGTTCAGCACCGCGACGGCACGCTGCGCGCGCGCCCCGGTGGCGCAGACGACGACGAGCGGCAGCGACTTGTTCTTCGGCAGGTCACGCGAGCTCTCGAGGCTCGCCAGCGGCACGCTGCGGGCGCCGACCGCATGACCCGAAGCGTATTCGGCGGCATCGCTCACGTCGATGAGGATCGCCTTCTGGCGATTGATGAGCTGCACCGCATCGACGGTCGAGACGCGGGTCGAGCCGCCCGCCTGACGCAGCATCGGCCACACCAGCATGCCGCCCGAGACGAGCGCGGCGACGAACAGGTACCAGTTCTGCAGGAAGAAGCTCAAGGGTCGTCGCGCGCGCAAGCGCCCGTCTGGGAAAACGCGAATTATAGAATTCAGCTTTCGCCCGCGCCCGTTGCTCGTTCCATCGCCTTGCTCTGCGGCGGGGTTGCACGGGCTTCCATCTCGATCCCCCATGCACAAGCTCGTCCTCGTTCGCCACGGCGAATCGACCTGGAACCTGGAGAACCGGTTCACCGGCTGGACCGACGTCAACCTGACGCCGCTCGGCGTCGAGCAGGCGCGCGCGGCCGGCCGATTGCTCAAGGCCGAAGGCTACGCATTCGATCGCGCCTGGACCTCGGTGCTCCGGCGCGCCATCTGGACGCTCTGGCATGCGCTCGACCAGATGGACCGGACCTGGCTGCCGGTCAGCAACGACTGGCGGCTGAACGAACGCCACTACGGCGCGCTGCAGGGGCTCGACAAGTCCGAGACCGCGAAAAAATACGGCGATGCGCAGGTGCTCGCCTGGCGCCGGAGCTACGACGTCCCGCCGCCCGCGCTCGCCGCGGACGACCCGCGCAGCGAGCGCGCCGACCCGCGCTATGCCGCGCTCGACGCGGCGCAGGTCCCACTCACCGAATGCCTCAAGGACACGGTCGCGCGGGTGCTGCCGTTCTGGCACTCCACGCTGGCTCCGGCGATCCTCTCCGGCGAGCGCGTGCTCGTTTCGGCGCACGGCAACAGCATGCGCGCGCTGGTCAAGTATCTCGACGGCATCGCCGACGCCGACATCGTCGGCCTCAACATTCCCAATGGCATTCCGCTCGTCTACGAGCTCGACGACGCGCTGAAGCCGATCCGCCACTACTACCTCGGCGATGCCGACGCCGTGGCGAAAGCGTCGGCCGCGATCGCGCGTCAAGCCGCGTCGAGCTGAACGCCGAGCGCCGACGCGATGTCGGCGCGCAGCAGCGCGGCCATCGCGCGCCGGTCCGCGCCCGCCGAAGCTCGTGCGGGCAGCAGCACCAGGCGGGCGACGACGCCGTCGCCGCAGGCCGAGCCCCAAAGACTCTGCAACAAGGTGGTGGCGCCGACGAATTCCACCGCCCCGCTGACCGCGTCGCCCGCATCCGAAAAGCGCAACGCTGCCGGTTGAATCGGCGTCGAAGTCGCGATCGCGGCCTGCAGAAGATTGGCGTGGAAGGGGAGCAGGCCATGGCCGGTCGAGGTCGTCCCCTCGGGAAAGATCGCGACCCGCTGCCCGGCGACGAGCGCTTCTGCCATGACGTGGATGACGCGAAGCGCGTCGCGCTTCTTCTCGCGCTCGAGGTAGAGCGTGCCGGCCGAATCGACCAGGCGCGAGACGAGCGGCCACGACCTGACGTCGGCCTTCGAGACGAAGCGCGCGTCGGGAGCGACAGCGTGCACGACCATGATGTCGAGCCACGAGACATGGTTGAGAACGAGCAGGCAGCCGCCGCCCGCCGGCACACCTTCGACGACGGGCTCGATGCCGATCCGGCGCAACATCCCGAGCGACCACCAGCGAATCGTGTCCTGTCGCGCCCGGAGATCGAGCGAGGGAAAGCGAAAAAGAACGATCGCCAGGCCGTGCAGGCCATGCAGCACGCAACGCGACAAGCGCACGATGGCGCGGAGGCGGCGCATCCTCGAGCCGGAACGCGCTACGTGGCAGCCTGGCCCGGCCCGAGGCTCTCGAAGGCGACGCGGCCGGCGACGAGCGTCCAGCGGACGACGCCATCGAGCTCGTGGCCTGCGAAGGGCGTGTTCGTGCCGCGGCTTTTCAGCCGCGACGGCTCGACCTGCCACGTGGCCCTGGCGTCGAAGATGCAGAGATCGGCCGGCGCACCGACGTCGAGACCCCTCGTCACGCTCTGGCCGGGGGACGATTCGGACAGCACCGCAGCCGGCCGGCTGGTGACGGCGGCCAGCGTCTGCGCCAGCGTCAGATGCGAGGCCACCCCCCACTTCAGCGTCAGCCCGAGCAGGAGCTCGAGCCCGGTCGCGCCCGGCTCGGCTTCGGCGAAGGGCAGCTGCTTGGCGTCGTCGGCCACCGGCGTGTGGTCGCTCACCAGCGCATCGATGGTGGCGTCGGCGAGGCCGCGGCGAATCGCGTCGCGATCGCGCTGCTGGCGTAGCGGCGGAATGAGGCGCGTCGCCGCATCGAAATAGCCGATGTCGACGTCGATCAGGTGCAGCTGGTGGACGCTGGCGTCGCACGTGACCGGAAGGCCCTCGCGCTTCGCCGCGCGCACGAGATCGACGCCGGCGGCGCTGCTGAGCCGCGCCAGGTGGACGCGCGCACCGGTGTCGCGAACCAGCTCGAAGATCGTCGCCAGGGCGATCGTCTCGGCCAGCACCGGCACGCCCGACAGGCCCATGCGCGTCGCCAGCGGACCCTTGGCGGCGACGCCGAGCCCGAGCCAGGCATCGTTGGGGCGCAGCCAGACCGTGTAGCCGAAGGTCGCCGCGTACTGCAGCGCGCGGTGCAGGACCAGCGTGTCGCGGATCGGGACGTCGGCCTGGCCGAAGCCGACGCAGCCCGCTTCGGTGAGCTCGGCCATCTCGGTGATCGCTTCGCCGGCCAGGCCGCGCGTCAGCGCGCCGAGCGGGTAGAGACGCGCCAGATCGAGGCTGCGCGCGCGGAACTTCAGCATCTCGACGAGACCCGGCTCGTCGAGCACGGGATCGGTGTCGGGCGGGCAGACCAGGCTCGTCACGCCGCCGGCGACGGCCGCTGCCATTTCCGACTCGAGCATGCCCTCGTGCTCGTGGCCCGGCTCGCCGAGTCGGGCACAAAGGTCGACCAGCCCCGGCGCGACAACGGCCCCGGCGACATCGATCGTTCGCTCGGCGTGGAAGTCGCGCGGTGCGTCGCGGCCCGAGGCGACGATGCGGCCGTCGGCGATGGCCAGCACGCCGGGCTCGTCGCGGCCGCTCTGCGGATCGACCAGCCGTCCACCCGTGACCAGCGTCTTCGTCATGGCGTCCTCATGCGCTGTTGCCGGCGATGATCGACATCACCGCCATGCGCACGGCGATGCCGAAGGTCACCTGCGGCAGGATGACGCTCTGCCTGCCGTCGGCGACGCTCGAGTCGATCTCGACGCCGCGATTGATCGGCCCCGGGTGCATGACGATCGCATCGGGCTTGGCGAGCGCCAGCTTCTCGGCGCTCAGCCCGAAGGTCTTGAAGAACTCGCCGGCGCTCGGCAGCATCGCGCCGCCCATGCGCTCGTTCTGCAGGCGCAGCATGATGATCACGTCGGCGCCGCGCACGCCTTCGGTCATGTCGTGGCAGACGCGCACGCCCATCTCCTTGAGGTCGCTCGGCACCAACGTCTTCGGGCCGACGGCGCGGATCTCCGGCACGCCGAGGGTCGTCAGCGCGTGGATGTCGGAGCGGGCGACGCGCGAATGGACGATGTCGCCGACGATCGCCACCGTGAGCTGGCGGAAATCCTTCTTGTAGTGGCGGATCGTGTACATGTCGAGCAGGCCCTGCGTCGGATGCGAGTGCCTGCCGTCGCCGGCGTTGACGACGTGGACATGCGGCGCGCAGTGCCGCGCGATCAGGTAGGGCGCGCCGCTCTCGGAATGGCGCACGACGAACATGTCGGCATGCATCGCCGAGAGATTGGCGATGGTGTCGAGCAGGCTTTCGCCCTTGGCCGTCGACGAGCGCGCGATGTCGAGATTGATGACATCGGCCGAGAGGCGCTTGGCGGCGATCTCGAAGGTCGTGCGCGTGCGCGTCGAGTTCTCGAAGAAGAGGTTGAAGACGCTCTTGCCGCGCAGGAGCGGCACCTTCTTGACGTCGCGGTCGTTGACGCTCAGGAACGTTCCGGCCGTGTCGAGGATGTGGTTGACGATGGACGCTGGCAAGCCCTCGATCGACAGCAGGTGGATAAGCTCGTCGTTGCGGTTGAGCTGCGGGTTGCGACGAACGAACATGGCCGGCCTAGGTACGGATCTCGAAGCCGAAACGCCCGGTGTCGTCGCGCGTCAGCGAGAGACGCTGCGCGGTCGGCAGCTCGATGCGCGCCATCGCCAGCGTCGCCTCGATCGGCAGCTGGCGGTCGCCGCGATCGACGAGAACGGCCAGGGTGACGCTGGCCGGACGGCCGAAATCGTAGAGCTCGTTGATGGCGGCGCGGATGGTGCGGCCGGTGTAGAGCACATCGTCGATCAGGACGATGCGGCGGCCCTCGATCTCGAACGGCAGGCGGGTGTGGTCGGCGCCCGCGGACAGACCGCGTTGCGAAAAATCGTCGCGGTGCAGGGCGCTCGAGATGACGCCTGCCTCGCCGCCCAGCGCCAGATCGCGCTGCAGCCGTTCGGCGATCCACGCGCCACCCGACCAGATGCCGACCAGCACGGCGTCCGGGCCGAGCAAGGGGCCGATGCCGGCGAGCAGGCGCGCGTAGAGCGCTTCGGCGTCGAGGTCGACGCCGCTCATCGGGCACCCTTCGCGCTGCGCGCCGCGGCATTCGCCTTGGCAGCGGCCCGGCGGCTCATGCCGTTCCCGCCAGGTGCTGTTCGAGGATGAGCGCGGCCGCGGCCGCGTCGAGATCGGCGGCGCCGCGAGCGCGTGCCTCGGTCGTCGTGTAGCGCTCGTCGACCTCGTGCACCGGCAGGCCGAAGCGAGCCTGCAGCTGCCGGGCGAAGCGCCGTGCCCGCGCCGTGTTGACGTGCGCGGCGCCGTCGGGATGGAACGGCACG
>DAIMIM010000247.1:0-5349 GCA_036722755.1 Caldimonas sp.
CGACCCACGGAGGCGCCACGACCAGCGGCGGCACAGGACGCGCCGGCACGGGCACGGGCACAGGCACCGGCACGGGCGGCGGACGCAATGCCGCAGGCCCTGGGGGTGGCGGCGGTGGTGCCACCGGCGGCGGCACCACCGGTGACGCAACCGGCTCGAGCTTCGCGACCGGCTCCTCGACGGCAATCGGAACCACGACCGCCTCGGCCGGTGCGTCGTCGGCCGGCTGCGAGGGCGCCTCCGGCTCGACGCCTGCCTTGCCGCGCATGAAGAAGAACCACGCCAGCGCGCCGCACAGGGCGACGACCACGACGACGCTCAGCCACACGACGCCGCTGCTCATGGCGCGTAGCGGATGCGGTAGATCGCACCCGCCATGTCGTCGCTGATGAGAAGCGATCCGTCGGGCAGCGGCAGGACGTCGGCCGGCCGGCCCCACACGGTTTCGGCGCCGCTCGCGTCCACCTGCAGCCAGCCTTCGACGAAAGGCTCGGGCCTGCCGGCGTGGCCGGCGGCATCGATGGGCACGCGAGCGATCCGGTAGCCGCTCTTGTGGGTGCGGTTCCACGAGCCGTGCTCGGCGATGAATGCGTTGCCTCGGTAGCTGGCTGGAAACTGCGTGCCTTCGTAGAAGCGCATGCCGATCGAGGCGACGTGCGCTCCGAGCTTGGCCGCGGGGGCGGTGAATTCGGCGCAGGCATGCCGGGCGCCGAATTCCGGATCGGCGATGTCGCCCTGGTGGCAATACGGGAAGCCGAAGTTCTGGCCGCTGCGCGTGAGATGGTTGAGCTCGTCGCTCGGCAGGTCGTCGCCGAGCATGTCGCGACCGTTGTCGGTGAACCAGAGCGAATGGTCCGACGCGCTCCAGTCGAAGCCGACCGAATTGCGCACGCCGCGCGCCACCGTCTCGACGTCGCGGCCGTCGCTGTTCATGCGCAGGATGATGCCGTGGCGCTCGTCGGGCTCGCAGACGTTGCACGGCGCACCGACCGGCACGTAGAGCTTCGCATCGGGCCCGAAGGCGATGAACTTCCAGCCGTGATGGGTCTCGCTCGGCAGGCGATCGGTGACGATCACGGCAGCCGGCGGGCGATCGAGGTGATCGTCGATCGTGTCGAAGCGGAGGATGCGCGAGACGGCGGCGACGTAGAGGCTGCCGCCGCGCCATGCCACTCCCGAGGGCATCTCCAGCCCCGACGCGATCGTGTGCACGTGCGTGGCCTTGCCGCCGTCGAGCTCGACGGCGTAGACCTTGCCCGCGCCCAGGCTGCCGACATAGAGCACGCCCTTGCCGTCGGCGTAACGGCCGAGCGCCATCTCGCGCGCGTTCGGCACGGCGTCGGTCAGCAGCTCGACCGTGAAGCCGGGCGGCGCGTGCAGCTTGCCGAGCTGCACCGCGGCGCTGGTCGTCAGCGGCACGAGAGCGGCCAGGCAGGCCAGGGCGGCTGAAAAGATCGGATGCATCTTGCGGGGACTCGACGGGCCGGAACTCGACGCGAGCCGGCGAGGTTAGCAGCGTCAGCGCGCGATTGCCTCGACCTCGCTGCCAGTGAGGCCGACCTTGACAGCGGCCGCGACGATCTCACTCCATGTGACGGCGTCGACCGGCACGCCGTTCTCGAGGCGGGCAGCCCGCATCTCGCGCTCGGGCTCGCCGGGCGTCCTGAGGCGGTCGGTACCCGCCGCCGGTGGCGACGCCGTCGACCAGGCGACGAACGATTCCATTTCCCGCGCGAGGTTGGCGGCGGTGCCAAGCCTGGCTGGGTCGACCAGGATCGAGAACATGCTGTTGAGCACGCGCCGGCGCCCGTCGGTGACCGGGCCGGCCGTCTCGCCGCCGGCCAGCGCGCCGCCGAGCAGCTCGCAGATGAGGGCCAGGCCGGCGCCCTTGTGCTCGCCGAACGGCAGGATCGCGCCGGTCGGCTCGATCACCGTAAAGCGCGGCTCGGTGGTCGGGTTGCCGTGGTTGTCGATGATCGTTCCGGGCGCGAGCTGCTGGCCCTTGTTGAAGGCGACCCGCGTCTTGCCTTGGGCGATCTTGCTGGTCGCGAAGTCGAGCACGATCGGCTCGTGGCCCGGGCGTGGAATGCCGACACAGAATGGGTTGGTGCCGAGCCGCGCGTCGCGCCCGCCGAAGGGAGCGACGACCGGCCGCGACAGCACGTTGACGAAGTGGATCGAGACCAGGCCGGCGCCGATGCACTGCTCGGCCCAGTGGCCGATGCGGCCGAGGTGATGCGAGTGCGCCAGACCGACGACGCAGACGCCGTGCGTCTTGGCCCGCTCGGCGCCCATCCTCATCGCCTCGGCGCCGATCACCTGCCCGTAGCCGTGCTGGCCATCGAGCGTGAGCAGGCTGCCCGAATCAGCCCGCACCGCGACGTGCGCATTGACGGCGAGCCCGCCTTCGAGGACCGCGTCGATGTAGCGCGGCACCATGCCCACGCCGTGCGAATCGTGGCCGCGTAGGTTGGCCTCGACCAGGTTGGCGGCGACCTGCCCTGCTTCGGCGTCGGCGGAGCCGGCGGCGCGGACGATGGCGGTGACGGCAGCTCCGAGCTTGCCGGCATCGAAGACGAGGGATTCGGTCATTTGCGCAGGGAATCCATGAAGGCGGGTCGGCAAGGGTAACAACTCCGGCACCGACGTCACCGGGCGCCAGCCCGTCCGGCGAGCCGACGCAACGGCGATTGCTCCGCCCGCGTGCAGAGCGACGCGAACGGTGGCACAGTCGGTGCTGTCGTGGCTCCCGGCCGATCGATCATGCACACGCGCCGTTCTTTCCTGCGCATCGCTGTCCTCGCCGCGATCGCCGCGATCGCCGCCGGCGGCGCCGTTCCAGCGGTGGCCGACGTCGCCGCTGCCCAGATCTACCAGCAGCGCGGCGCCGACGGCAGCATCGTGCTGACCGACCGCCCTTCGGCGAGCGCTCTGACCGAGCGCACCTGGCAACTTCAGCACGAGGACCCCGTGGCGGCGCAGCAGCGCGCGCGCGACGTGCGCAACGAGGCGCAGATCGTGAGCGAGCGCATCGCGCGCCAGCTCGAAGCGCAGCAACGCCGGGCCACCGACGACGACCGCATGCGCATGCGCGTGGCCCGGCTCGACAGCGATGACGAGTCGTACGACGACGATCTCATCATCGGTGCGCCGCTGCTGCGTCCGTTCGCGCGCCGGCACCACTCGGGCGTCGGCCCGCACCGCCCGCCGTCGCACCGCCAGGTGCCGGGTGCCGCGACGATGTCGCGGGCCTCGCAGCGCGGCCCGGCGGCGTTCGAGATGCGCTGAGCGTCGGCGTCGCCCCGGCGCTCGCGGCCACCTGAAGGGCACTCAGGCCCCGGGCATCGACGCCGGCTTGCCGCCGTTGACCATCCACGGGGTGCCGAAGCGATCGACGGCCATGCCGAACGCTTCGACCCAGAAGGTCTTTGCCATCGGCATCGTCGTGCTGCCGCCCTGGGCGAGCGCCGCGAAGACGGCGTTTGCCTTGGCGACATCCGGGTACGACAGCGAGATCGCGAAGCCGTGCATGCCCGGATAGGCCTGATCCGACAGCCAGTCGGAGGCCATCAGGATGCGGCCATCGACGACAAGCCGGCAGTGCATGACGAGATCGGCGGACCCGGCCGGCAAGGGCGGCGCACCGGGCGCCGCCGGCATGTCGGCGTGCGTCATCATCATCTCGATCTTGCCGCCGAGCGTCTTCTCATAGAAGCGCATCGCTTCGGCGCAGGTGCGATCGAAGAACAGGTAGTTGTCGAACTGCTGGCTCATCGTGCGACCTCCGCGCCGCGCGTTGCGGCGTTCGCGCCCTGCATTTGCTCGAAGCCGGCGGCTGCCCTCTGCACGTCGGCAGGAAAGTCGGCCATCTCCTGGACCTGGCGGATCTCGATGATCTCGTTGGCGCCCGCGGGGCAACGTTTGGCCCACTCGATCGCCTCGTCCCTGGAGCGGACCTGGATCATCCAGTAGCCGCCGAGCACTTCCTTGGCTTCGGCGAACGGACCGTCGGTGACGCGCGCCTTTCCGCCTTCGAAGGAGACGCGCGCGCCCATCGACGGCGGGTGCAGGCCATCGAGCGCCAGCAGCACGCCCGCTTTCTGCAGCGCCTCGTTGTACTTCATCATGGCCGCGACAGCGTCGGCGGCGGGCATGGTGCCCGGTGTCGCGCTCTCATAGCCCTTCGGGATCATCAGCATCATGAATCGCATGGTCTCGTCAGCTCCTGGGTGAGTGGCGAAGCACGCAGTCGGCGGATGCAACGGCTGCGGCTTCATCGACACGACGAGCCGCAGCACGCCGAATCGACAGCCGCGCCGATTTTTTTTGCGGCGGTTCAGGTTGGCTGCTTGACCGTCCGCAGGTAGGGCTTGATGGTCTTGAAGCCCTCGGGGTACTTCTGCTTGGCCTGCTCGTCGGAGACGCTCCCGGCGATGATGACATCGTCGCCGTGCTTCCAGTTCGCCGGCGTGGCGACGGCGTGCTTGGCGGTGAGCTGCATCGAATCGAGCACGCGCAGGATCTCGTCGAAGTTGCGGCCGGTCGTCATCGGGTAGGTGAGCATCAGCTTGATCTTCTTGTCGGGGCCGATGATGAAGACCGAGCGGACAGTGGCGTTGTTGGCGGCGGTGCGGCCGTCGGCGCCGACCTCGTCGGCCGGCAGCATGTTGTAGAGCTTGGCGACCTTCAGATCGTGATCGGCGATCATCGGATAGTTGACCTTCGAGCCTTGCGTTTCCTCGATGTCCTTGGCCCAGGAGTGGTGCCGGTCGACCGGGTCGGCCGAGAGGCCGATCAGCTTGGCGTTGCGCTTGGTGAACTCGGGCTCGATCTTGGCCATGTAGCCGAGCTCGGTGGTGCACACCGGCGTGAAGTCCTTCGGGTGCGAGAAGAGGATCGCCCACTTGTCGCCGATCCAGTCGTGGAAACGGATCTTGCCTTGCGTGGTGTCGGCTTCGAAATCGGGGGCGGTGTCGTTGATGCGCAGGGACATGACGGGGACTCCTGGGTTCTGGGACGGGCTGGCAGTATCCTCCCGTCGCAAAGGGCGTGATGCCCGTGCCGTCATCATGCTCATCAACTTCTTCTTCACGCTGCGCGCCGCCAAGCTCAAGGTCTCCGTCAAGGAATACCTGACGCTGCTCGAGGCGATCAAGTCGGGCGTCCTCGACGACGCCGACGGCGCCCCGACCGTCGACAGCTTCTACTACCTCGCCCGCACCTCGCTGGTCAAGGACGAAGCCCAGTTCGACAAGTTCGACCGCGCCTTCGCCGCCTACTTCAAGGGCGTCGAACTGCTCACCGACTTCACGCAGGACATCCCGCTGGAGTGGCTGCAGAAGAAGTTCG
>DAIMIM010000248.1:0-5343 GCA_036722755.1 Caldimonas sp.
GGAGCTAGTCTTAAGCGGTCGTTCGGTGCCGCCGAGTTGAAAGGCAGCTTGTGGCCTATTCTGTTGAAAAACTCATTTTGGAGGACGCGACTATCGAATTCGGCCTCATAGGGCAGTCGCTGTTTTGCGCACACGGTGGGATACCAGCCGCTCACAATCTTGCGCCAACGAGTCGTTACGGAGTTCGCAGCTGGATGCTCGGCCGGACCTCGTTGACAGTTCAGCGATCAATGCGAATTGCATCGGTGAGCGAAATCGAGTTTTTCAACCGAATAGGCCGAAAGCAGTCATGCGTCAGGCGCTGACTCATCCTCCGGGGCCAGCACCTTCCTGAACACGACCCGACATCCCAGCAACAACACCCCCGAGCTCGCCACCAACGCCGCGTGCAAGCCCCAGAACTCCCGCCCCGGCATCGTCTCCAGAAACCCCGCCAGCCAGCCCACGAACGTGTTGCCGACGAACAGGTGCAGGTAGTACACGCCGATCATCAGCCCCTCGAGCCGCCTCGGCGCGGCGCGTGAATACAGCGCCAGGCCCACCGGCAGGATGTTGGCGAAGCCGATGTCGTTGACGATCGTGTAGCCGAGCGTCCAGATGAAGCTCACCTTCTCGTGCGTGGAGTCGATGATCATGGAGGCGATGACGAGCAGCGCCGGGCCGCCGGCGGCGAGCAACGCGCCGAAGCCCATCTTCGTGAGCTCGTCGGGCTCGCGCCGCCGCTGCGCCCACCAGCGCCAGAAGGCGATCGAGCCGGCCATCGTCACGGTGCTCACCACGGCGTCGACGGACTGCAGCCAGGTCACGGGTACCTGCCAGCCGAACAGCACGAGGTCCATGTTCTTCTGCGACCACAACGGGAAGGCGTTCGAGAACTGCTGGTTGCCGACGATCGAAAGCATCAGCACCGGGATCAGCGCGATGAGCACTGCGAGGCGCGCCTTCTCGGCACGCGTCATCCCGGTGCGGGCCTCGGCAGCCCGCGCCTTGGCGCCGCGCGCCGGCTCGGGCGGCAGCCAGCGTCGGCCGGTGAGGTAGACCACAAGGCCGATGAGCATGCCCACGCCGGCGGCGCCGAAGCCCCAGTGCCATGCCACCTTCTCGCCGAGCGTGCCGCACACGATGGGCGCGAGGATCACCGCGATCTGCACGGCGAGCAGGAAGATCTGGAACGCGCTCGCGCGACGCTTGTCCTCCGGCGCGTAGAGATCGCCGACCTGCGCGGCGATGTTGCCCTTGAAGCAGCCCACGCCCACCAGCAGGCAGGCGATCGCGATCAGGAAGCTGAACTCGAAAGCCATCAGGAAGTGGCCGAGCGCCATCAGGCTCGCGCCGATCACCACCGTCTTCGTGCGGCCGAGCACGCGGTCGGCCAGCAGGCCGCCGAACAGCGGCGTGAGGTAGACGAGGCCGGCGTACAGCCCGAACACGGCCGAGGCCAGTTGCTGCGGCGAGCGCGGGCCGGTGGCGTGCTCGATGAGGCCGCGCAGCGCGTCGATGCCGGCGACCTGGCCGATGTTCTGCGGCAGGAACAGGTAGTTGGTGAGGTAGAGCACCAGCAGCGCCTGCATGCCGTAAAACGAGAATCGCTCCCACAGCTCGCAGAACGAGAGCCAGCCGAGGCCGGCGGGGTGGCCGAAGAAGGCGCGGTCGGCGGGGATGCGAGGGCCGGCGGGAACGGCGTTCGGGCCCTCGGCGGTGAGCGTGGCTGCGGCCAAGTGCGGCTCCTCTCGATGCGGTGGCGGGCAGTCTAGCGTTCCACTCGGCGGCACATGCTGCACGGCCCTGTTCCGGCGTCGATGCGCGAAGGCGTTCAAACTCCCGGCTTGCCCGCCGGATCTTCGCTCATGGCTGCTGCCTCCTTGACCCTCGACAACTCCTACGCCCGCGAGCTCGAAGGCTTCTCCGTTCCGTGGCGGCCGCAGGCCGCGCCAACGCCGAAGTCGCTGTTCTTCAACGCGGCGTTGGCCGAGGAGCTCGGCTTCGATGTCGAGGCGCTCTCGAGCGAAGCCGGCGCTGCCCTCTTCGCCGGCAACACGATCCCCGAAGGCGCCCAGCCCATCGCGCAGGCTTACGCCGGCCACCAGTTCGGCGGCTTCTCGCCGCAGCTCGGCGATGGCCGCGCGGTGCTGCTCGGCGAGGTGATCGACCGCACCGGCCATCGTCGCGACATCGCCTTGAAGGGCTCGGGCCGCACGCCCTTCTCGCGCGGCGGCGACGGCAAGGCGGCGGTCGGGCCGATGCTGCGCGAGGCGCTGATCGGCGAGGCCATGCACGCGCTCGGCATCCCGACCACGCGCGCGCTCGCTGTCGTGGCCACGGGCGAGCAGGTGCTGCGCGAGGTGCCGCTGCCCGGCGCGGTGCTCACGCGCGTGGCGGCCAGCCACATCCGCGTCGGCACGTTCCAGTTCTTCGCCGCCCGCGGCGACGTGGAGCGCGTGCGCCAGCTCGCCGAGTACGCGATCGCGCGCCACGACCCCGATCTCGTCGGCGCACCCGGGCGCTTCCTCGGCCTGCTCGAGCACGTGGCCGAGCGCCAGGCCGCGCTGATCGCGCAGTGGATGAACGTGGGCTTCATCCACGGCGTCATGAACACCGACAACATGACGATCTCGGGCGAGACGATCGACTACGGTCCGTGCGCCTTCGTCGAGGCCTACGACCCGAAGGCGGTGTTCAGCTCGATCGATGCGCAGGGCCGCTATGCCTTCGGCAACCAGCCGAGCATCGCCCGCTGGAACCTGGCGCGCCTGGCCGAGACGCTGCTGCCGATGCTCGCCGAGGATGAAGAGCAGGCCATGGCCGAGGCGCGTCGCGTCATCGACGCCTTCCCCGCCCTTTATCGCGGCCACCTCCTGAGCGGCCAGCGCGCGAAGCTCGGGCTGCAGCGCGTGGACGGCGCCGATGCAGCCGCCGACGAAGCGCTCGCCGACGACTGGCTCGCCGTGCTGCAGGCGGGGCACGTCGACTTCACGCTCGCTTGGCGCCGCCTGGCCGACGCCGCGGCCGGCGACGATGCGCCCTTGCGTGCGCTGTTCGCCGATGCCAGTGCGCCCGATGCATGGCTCGCGCGTTGGCGCGAGCGCTGTGCGGGCGAAGACGAGGGCGCATCACCGAGCGGCGCCGCCAGAGGCACCGCGCGCGCCGAGCGCATGCGACGTGTCAACCCGTGGGTGATTCCGCGCAACCATCGTGTCGAGGAAGCGCTCGCCGCCGCGTCCGGCGACGCAGACCTCGACCCCTTCGATCGACTGCTCGGCGCGCTGCGGCACCCGTACGACGAGACCGCCGACAACGCCCGCTACGCCGAGCCGGCCTCGGCCGAGACCACGGCCTGCTACCGCACCTACTGCGGCACCTGACGCAGCCCGCGTCAATCTCGACGCCGGGCGAATGGCGGCCCGCTACCTCTCGGGTTTGGGATCGGCGTCTTCGGCTTTCATAACGCTTCAGGTCGATTTCAGTCTGCCAAAGGACTGAAGCGGGTGGCCCCGGCGACAGTACAGACATCGACACCGCACCGCCACCCACCTCAAGAAGCCAACGATGAACACCCCCCTGAACTTCCGCCTCGCCGCCGCAGTCGCTTCGATGGCGATCACCTTCTCTCTGCTCTCGGCCGTCGCCACCCTGGCCAAGCCGCCGGTCGCCGATCTGCTGATGGCCCAGGCCGCCACCGCGACGGTCCGCTGATTCCGGCAGGGCGCCGACCTGTCGGCACCCCCGGCTGTTACCGAATAATCAGGCCACACGGCTGGCCCGCAAGGCGATCGATGAGCAACGGCAGATGACCGCTCGACAGCGTTCCCCCGGCCCGGCCGCCGGCCGGCGAGAAAGCCATGCCCGGCGCAACAGCTCGCCGGGTGGCCCAGCGGGCGAACCCGGCTTGGCGCGCGCCGCGTTGCGTCTGGGCGAGCTCGAGGGCGAGGCCGCGATCTGCGAATGCCTCGTCGCCGAAACGGCCGGGCTCTGCAGTGCGCGGCGCGTGATGCTGGTGCTCGATTCCACCGAAGGCCCACGCGTCGCCGGCTCCCAGATGCCACGGCGCGAGACGGCCGCTGCCTTGCTGCAGGCCATCGCGCCGTGGCTGGACGTAGCGCGCCGCACCGGCAACGCGAGACTGCGACACGGACCGCGGGGAGCCGACCCACGCGACCAACGCAGTTGCATCGTTGCTCCGTTGACGACCGGCCGCAAACGGCTGGGCTGGCTCTACGCCGACGTCGAAGGCCGCCATGGCCGGTTCAGCGCCGCTGACCGGAACGTGCTGGCCGTGCTCGCCGGCCACGCCGCCGTGGCCTTGTCCAACGCGCGCATCGCCGAGGGGCTGGCGCGTCAGGTCGAGCAGCGCCATGCCGAGCTCGCGGTGATCAACAGCATCCAGCAGGCGGTGGGCGCAGAGCTCGACTTCCAGGCGATCATCGACGGCGTCGGCGACAAGCTGCGCGAGGTGTTCGCCACCGGCGACATGAGCATTCGCTGGTGGGACAACGCCGCCGGTAAGGTGCATCACCTGTATGTCTACGAGCACGGCGTGCGCCTGCCGAACTCGGTCCACAAGCCCGAGCCAGGGTCGGTGCAGTACGGCTTCTACCGCGAGCACCACACGCCCGCGATCCTTGGCTCAGTCGCAGAACAGATCGCCCGTGGCGTCCCGGTCCGTCCGGGCACCGACCGCGCGCGCAGCCTTCTCATCGTGCCCATGCTGGCAGGCGATCGGATGCTGGGCTCGGTCGCCCTCGAAAACCACGATCGGGATCATGCGTTCGGCCCCGCCGATCTGCGAATGTTGTTGGCGGTCGCCAGCAGCATGGGCGTGGCCTTGCTCAACGCCCGCAGCTTCGAGGCCGAGCGTCAGCGTGCGGCGGAGCTGGCCGTGGTCAATGCCGTTCAGCAGGCGCTGGCGGGTGAGTTGAGCATGCAGGCCATTTACGAAGCGGTCGGCGACAAGATCGGCGAGATCTTCAGGGAGGCCGACGTCGGCATCCGCGTCTACGACTCTCGGACGGCCACGCTCCATTTCCCGTACTTCTACGAAGACAAGCGGCGGATGGCGGTCGCGCCCATCCCGTTGACGGACTCGCCGATTTCCACTCACGTCGTGCGCACACGCGAGACGGTTGTATTCAACACGGCCTCCGAAAGCGTGACCAGATGGGGTGGATTCGTCCTCCCTGGCACGCGGGCAGAGAAGTCGGGCGTGTTCGTCGCCCTGATTGCAGGCAACCACGTCATCGGCCTCATCCACCTGCTCGACATGAAGCGCGAGCACGCCTTCAGCAATTCCGACGTGCGCCTCCTGGAGACCCTCGCGGGCAGCATGGGCGCGGCCCTCGAAAACGC
>DAIMIM010000249.1:0-5325 GCA_036722755.1 Caldimonas sp.
TCGACGTACTCGATCTTCACCCGCGCGTGGTTGTGGATGCCGGCGTGGCGCAGCGCCTCGTTGAGCGACTTGTACGAATCCGAGAGCTCGGTGTATTTGCCGCACATGGCGATCGTCACGTCGTGCTTCGGGTGCTCGACCTCGTCGACCAGCTTGTCCCAGCGCGTCAGGTTGGCCGGCTTGGTGTGCAGCTGCAGCTTGGCGCAGACGAGCTCGTCGAGCCCCTGCGAGTGCAGCATGCGCGGCACCTTGTAGATGGTGTCGACGTCCCAGACCGAGATGACGCCGAACTCGTGGACGTTGGCGAACAGCGAGATCTTGGCGCGCTCTTCGTCGGGGATCGGCCGGTCGGCGCGGCAGAGCAGGGCGTCGGGCATGATGCCGATCTCGCGCAGCTTCTGCACGCTGTGCTGCGTCGGCTTGGTCTTGAGCTCGCCGGCGGCCGGAATCCACGGCACGAGCGTGAGATGCAGGAAGGCGCAACTGCCGGGGCCCATCTTCAGGCTCATCTGGCGCACGGCTTCGAGGAAGGGAAGCGACTCGATGTCGCCCACCGTGCCGCCGATCTCGACGATGGCGACGTCGATGTCGTCGGTGGCGCCGCGCCGGATGAAGTCCTGGATCTCGTTGGTGACGTGCGGGATCACCTGCACCGTCTTGCCGAGATAGTCGCCGCGGCGCTCGCGCTCGAGCACGCTCTGGTAGATGCGGCCGGCGGTGAAGTTGTTGGTCTTCTTCATCCGCGTCGTGATGAAGCGCTCGTAGTGGCCGAGGTCGAGGTCGGTCTCGGCGCCGTCGTCGGTGACGAAGACCTCGCCGTGCTGGAACGGCGACATCGTGCCCGGATCGACGTTGAGATACGGGTCGAGCTTGATCAGGGTGACTTTGAGGCCCCGCGATTCGAGGATCGCGGCGAGGGACGCAGAAGCGATGCCCTTGCCCAGCGAGGACACCACGCCGCCGGTGACGAAGACGAACTTGGTCATTGCGTTTGGCAAGCGCACCGGCACGAAGGCCGTTGTGATCCGATGCGAATGCCCTGGTGGAAAGCGCGATTATAGGTGTGCGGGCCAGTCCCCGGCAGCGGCATGGGCGGCGTCGCCGGGCCGCGCTCAGACGATCTTTTCGTCCGAGTTGGTGATCTTGCGCATCGCCTCGTAGCGCTGCGACGGAATGCAGAGCGGCGCCTGCGCCGAACCCTTGGCGTCCCACTGCGGATCGTCGATCGACTCGAAGATCTCGCGCAGCTTCTCGCCCCAGGTGTTGCGGATCATCTGGAAGTACGGATTGCGGTCGTCGACGCAGACGATCTGCGCGCTCTCGAGTCGATTCACCTCGTAGACCACGAGGTCGAGCGGCAGGCCGACCGAGAGGTTCGATTTCAGCGTCGAGTCCATCGACACGAGCACGCACTTGGCGGCTTCGTCGAGCGGCGTCGAGGGCCGCATCATGCGATCGAGCACGGGCTTGCCGTACTTCGACTCGCCGATCTGGAAAAAGCACGTCTCGCGCGTCGCCTCGATGAAGTTGCCCGCCGAATAGACGAGGAACAGGCGCATCGCCTCGCCGCCGATCTGGCCGCCGAAGATCATCGTCGCGTTGAAATCGAGGCCGGCCTTTTTCAGCGATGCGCCGTCCTGGTCGTAGACGCGGCGCATCGCCGAGCCGAGCACGCGCGCGGCGTCGAACATGCTGGTCGCGTTCCAGATCGTGATCGGCGGCCCGTCGCCGTCATCGAGCTGCTCGATCTGCAGGATCTCGCGCACCTGCTGCGAGATCGAGAGGTTGCCCGCCGAGAGCATCACCATGAAGCGGTCGCCCGCCCGCTCGTAGATCATCATCTTGCGAAAGGTGCTGATCTGGTCGAGCCCCGCATTGGTTCTGGAGTCGGACAGAAAGACGAGGCCGGCATCGAGCTTGACGCCCACGCAATAGGTCATGGAGTTTCCTTGTCGGGCAGCGTCCTCAAGGCCCGGAGGTGATAGAGCGCATCGAGCGCTTCCCGGGGCGTGAGCATATCGGGGTCGAGCGCAGCCCAAGCCGCATCGAACGCGGAATCCGGCACGGCGCGCTGCTCCGCTTCGGCCGTCTCGTCGCGATCCGGCGATGCGGCGAACAGATCGCTTTGCGGCTGCCGCGCGACACGCTCGGCTTCGAGGCCTTCGAGCGTCGCCCGGGCCTGTCGCAGCAGGCTCGCGGGCATGCCGGCCAGGCGCGCGACCTGCACGCCGTAGCTGCGACTGGCGGGGCCGGCCTCGATCTCGTGCAGGAAGGCGATTCCGTCGCCGGACTCGACCGCGGCGACATGGACGTTCAGCGCGCGCTCGTGCTTGCCCGGAAAGTCCGTGAGCTCGAAGTAGTGCGTCGCGAACAGCGTGAACGAGCGGTTGCGCTCGTGCAGGTGATGCGCGATCGCGCCGGCCAGCGCCAGGCCGTCGAAGGTCGAGGTGCCGCGGCCGATCTCGTCCATCAGCACCAGCGACTCCTCGGTCGCGCTGTGCACGATCGCGGCGGCCTCGGTCATCTCGACCATGAACGTGGACTGCGCGTTGGCGAGATCGTCGGCGGCGCCGATGCGTGTATGGATCGCGTCGATCGGCCCCAGCCGGCACGCCGCTGCGGGAACGAACGAGCCAATCGATGCGAGCAGGGTGATCAGCGCGACCTGCCGCATGAAGGTGCTTTTGCCGCCCATGTTCGGCCCGGTGATCACGAGCATGCGGCGCCTGGCGTCGAGCCGGCAGTCGTTGGGCATGAAGGCGATGCCGCGCTCCGCGAGGCGTGCCTCGACGACCGGATGGCGGCCGCGCTCGATCTCGATGCAGGGCTCGCGCACGAATTGCGGCCGGCACCAGTCGGCACGTTCGGCGCAGTCGGCGAGCGCACCGAGCGCGTCGAGCGACGCCAGCGACCGCGCAACGGCCGAGAGCGGCTCGAGATGCGCGGCGAGGGCGTCGAGCAGCGCGTCGTAGAGATGGCGCTCCCGGGCCAGCGAGCGCTCGCCGGCCGACAACGCCTTGTCCTCGAAGGCCTTCAACTCCGGCGTCGTGAAGCGCTCGGCGTTCTTCATCGTCTGCCGGCGGCGGTAGTTGTCGGGGACCTTGGCGACCTGCCCCTGCGAGACCTCGATGAAGTAGCCGTGCACGCGGTTGAACTGCACGCGCAGCGTGGCGATGCCGCTGCGCTGCCGCTCGCGCGCCTCGAGCTCGAGCAGGAAGGCGTCGCTGTCCTTGCCGATGGCGCGCAGCTCGTCGAGCTCGGCGTCGTGGCCGGTGGCGATGACGCCGCCGTCGCGCACGAGCGCGGCCGGCTCGTCGGCGAGCGCGCCGACGAGCAGCTGGGCGATGCCCGCGGGCGGATCGAGCGCCTCGGCGAGCATCGCGAGAAGGACCGAACCTTCGGCCGGCACGGCGGCGCGCACGTTCGGCAAGGCGAGCAACGCCCCGCGCAGGCCGACCAGCTCGCGCGGGCGTGCCTGGCGCAAGGCGATGCGCGCGGTGATGCGCTCGACGTCGGCAAGATGTCGCAGCGAGGCTCGCAAGCCGCCGAGCCCCGACGCCAGCAACGCGGCGATCGATTCGTGGCGCTGCGTCGCGACGCGGCGTTCGCGCAGCGGCTGCGTCAGCCAGGCGCGCAGCGTGCGGCTGCCCATGCCGGTGGCGCAGGCGTCGATCGTCGACAGCAGGGTCGGCGCGTCATGGCCACGGAGCGTGCGCGTCAGCTCGAGGTTGCGATGCGTCGTCGGCGGCAGGTCGATCAGCTCGGACGTGCGGTGCACGCTGAGGCGATGCACGTGCGCCAGCGCGCGGCCTTGCGTGTGCTCGGCGTAGCTCAGCAAGGCCGCGGCCGCGGCATGGGCGACGTGGAGCGCTTCGGCGCCGAAGCCGGCCAGCGTTCCGACGCGCAACTGTTCCAGCAGCTTTCTCGCGCCGAGCGCGCTGTCGAACTGCCATTCCGGGCGGCGCGTCAGCGCGAAAGCGCTCGTGTCGCAGGCGCCACCCGGAAGATCGACGGCAACGAGCAGCTCTGCCGGTGCGAGCCTGGCGATCCAGCCGGCGAGCTCCGCTTGCGTGCATTCGGCCAGGCCGATCTCGCCGTTCGACAGCGCCGTCCAGGCGAGGCCGAAGACGAGGCCGGCGGCGCTCGGCCGTTGCGCGACCGAGAGGAGGACCGCATCGCTCTTGTCGGCGAGCAGATCGCTTTCGGTGAGCGTGCCCGGCGTGACGATGCGAACGACCCTGCGCTCGACCGGGCCCTTGCTCGCGCCGACCTCGCCGACCTGCTCGCAGATCGCCACCGACTCGCCGAGCCGGACCAGCCGCGCGAGATAGTTCTCGACCGCATGCACCGGCACGCCGGCCATCGGAATCGGCGCGCCGCCGCTGGCGCCGCGTGCGGTCAGCGTGATGTCGAGCAGGCGGGCGGCCTTCTTCGCGTCGTCGAGGAAGAGCTCGTAGAAATCGCCCATCCTGTAGAAGAGGAGCGTCTCCGGGTGCTCGGCCTTGATGCGCAGGTACTGCGCCATCATCGGCGTGTGGCCGACGAACGGGCCTTCGCTCATCGACGTTCAGCCCGCGGCGGGCGCGCTCGGTCGCTCGGCCTCCGCGACGACGCGGCTGTACGACGACAGGATCCGCACCAGCTGGCCGTAGATCTTCGGATTGCCGGCGATGACTTCGCGCTGGTGCAGGAAGTCGGCCTCGCCGGTGAAGTTGCCGACCAGGCCGCCGGCTTCGGTCACGAGCAGCGAGCCCGCGGCCATGTCCCATGGCGCCAGGCCGGTCTCGAAGAACGCGTCGTACCAGCCGGCCGCGACGTAGCAGAGGTCGAGCGCGGCGGCGCCCGGCCGGCGCAGGCCGGCGCAGCTCCTCAGCACAGTCTCGAACATCTTGATGTAGCCGGCGACGTCGTCGCCCTTGCGAAACGGAAAGCCGGTGCCGACCAGGCACTCGGCCAGGCGGGTGCGCTTCGAGACGCGCAGCCGCCTGTCGTTGAGGAAGGCGCCGCGCCCTTTCGACGCGAAGAACAGGTCGTTGCGCGCCGGGTCGTAGACGACGGCCTGCTGCACCTGGTTGCGGAACGCCAGCGCGATCGAGACGGCGTAGGTCGGCAGGCCGTGAATGAAATTGGTCGTGCCGTCGAGTGGGTCGATGATCCAGACGTAGTCGCTGTCCTTGGCGCCGCGTGCGTTGCCGGATTCCTCGGCGAGGATGCCGTGGCCGGGGTAGGCGCCGAGCAGCGTGTCGATGATCGCGGTCTCGGCGGCCAGGTCGACCTCGGTCACGAAGTCGTTCGGCGCCTTGGTGTTGACCTGGAGCCTGTCCA
>DAIMIM010000250.1:0-5303 GCA_036722755.1 Caldimonas sp.
GCGCGGCCGCGGCGCCGGTGCTGGCGCCGAACAACCCGAGCGGCAGGGCGGCGAGTGAAGGCCTTCGATCCAACCATTCGATCGCGTCGGTCACACGCCGTCCGAGCAACTCGATGTCGAAGACGTTGCCGCGGTCGAGGGCCTCCTCGGGCCGCAGCAGGTCGAACAGCAGCGTGCCCAATCGCTGCTCGTTCAAGGCGTGCGCGACCTGAAGATTTCGCGGGCTGCGCCGGCCGCTGCCGCTGCCATGCGCGAACACGATAATTGCCTGCGCCCGGGGCGGCAATACCAGATCGCCTTCCAGGGCCTGTGGGCCGATCAGAACCTGCTTCGGGGGATCCAGTAACTCTTTCATCATCGCTCCTTGCATACCGGCTCCACGTGGAGTGCCGCGCACCGCATTCGGTTATGCGCGCGAGGCGTTCGCCGGGGTTTGCGAATTCGCAAACGTCCGGTGAGTGGGAGCGACGATGGTGTCGAACATGGACGAGTCTCAAGCCACGCTCTTGCGCGCCGACGACCTCGCTCGTCAATGCGGCTATGCCGCGAGCGCGCCCCGTGAACAGCGATTCCCGCCGCTGGAAGGGGGCCGGGCGTGCGACGTCGCGGTCGTGGGCGGCGGCTTGGCGGGATTGTCGGCCGCGATCGGGCTGGCGGACCGGGGCTTCGCAGTGACGCTGCTGGAAGCGCGCGATGTCGGCAGCGGTGCGAGCGGCCGCAACGGCGGCCAGGCCCTGCCCGGTCTGGCCTGCGAGCCCCACGTGATCGAGGCGCAACTCGGCTTGGAGGCCGCGCGCATCGTCTGGGATGCGGGCATTGAAGCGCTGGACCTGATCCATCGGCGCTGCGAGCGTTTCGCGATCGACTGCGAGTGGCGCAGCGGCTACCTCCTGACGGCGGTGAGCACGCGCAAGGCGCGGCGGCTGCGCGCGACGGCCGACGATTTTCAGCGCTACGGCCACGCGTCCAGGTTCATCGGGGCCGACGAGATCGGCAACTGGATTGCGAGCCCACGCTTTGTCGCCGCGCTCCATGACGCGCGAGCAGGCCACCTGCACCCGCTGAAATACACGCTGGGGCTGGCACGGGCCGCCGCCTCCCTGGGGGTGACGATCCACGAGCGGACTCCCGTCGTGCGACTGGTTGCAGGACCTCGGTCGCGGTTGGAAACGCCAAGCGGCTGGCTCGACGCCGGGCGCGTGCTGCTGGCCGGCAACGCCTACCTGCAGGGCATCGCGCCGCAGCTGGAGCGCCGGATCATGCCGGTGGCCACCTACATGGCCGCCACGGAACCCTTGCCGGAGGCGTTGGCGGCTTCGCTGGTGCCTTCGGGCGCAGCCGTCTGCGACAACAACTTCGTGCTCGACTACTTCCGGGTCTCGGCGGATCGGCGGCTGCTGTTCGGCGGCGGGGAAAGTGCGGGTACCGCCATGCCGCGCGGAGTGGATGCGATGCTGCGGCGACGCATCACGCAGGTCTTCCCGCAGTTGGAGCGCACGAGGATCGAGTCCGTGTGGGGTGGCTACGTCGATGTCACCCGGAACCGGGCGCCGGACTTCGGCCGCCTCTCGGCGCGAGGCGACGGCGCCAACGTCTACTACCTGCAAGGCTTCTCAGGGCACGGCCTGGCATTGACGGGCCTGGCGGGACGCATCGTCGCGGAGGCGATGGCGGGCGACGCGACGCGCTTCGACACCTTCGCGCGCCTGAAGCACCGGCCGTTTCCCGGCGGCGCGCGCTTTCGCGGCGCGGCGCTGCAACTCGGCCTGGCCTGGTATCGGCTGCGCGACGCGTTGGCGTCTTGACGGCGATCTACGACACGCGGAAGTTCTTGAACTGCCACGGGTCGTCGGGGTCGATGTCCTCGTCGAACAGCCAGTTGCGGCCGTGCAGCGGCGTCCAGTCGCTGTAGGCGCCCACCACGTCGCCGAGATACGGGCGGCAAAGGGCCAGCATCTCGTCGAACGGCAGATCGTCCGGCTCGACCACGTCGCGCGCCGGGTTCTTCATCGCCCAGATCACGCCGGCCATCGCTGCCGCCGTCACCTGCAGGCTGGTGGCGCTGTTGTGCGGGCACAGGGCGCGCGCCTGGTCGATGGACAGCTGCGAGCCATACCAGTAGGCCCCCCGCGCGTGCCCCATCAGCAGCACGCCGAGCTCGTCGATGCCCGAGACGATGTCGTCTTTGAGGACGCGCTGGCCCTTCTGCAGCCGCCAGTTCAACGCGGCCAGCTCGTGCAGCGACAGCACGGCATCGTCGCAGGGGTGATAGGCGTAGTGCACGGTCGGTCGGTAGATCGGCTGCGCGGGATCGCCCAGCGTCAGGTGGTCGGCGATCGAGATCGACTCCGCATGCGTGATCAGGAAGCCGTGAAGCGGGCCGGCCCGCGGCGTCCAGGTGCGCACCCGGGTGCTCGCGCCCGGGCGGCGGAGGTAGATCGAGGCGCGGCTGCCCGCCGCGTGCCGCACCCCGTCCGGCGGAAAGTCGCGCTCGTGCGTACCCCAGCCGAGCTCGGCGGGCTGGCAACCCTCGTCGACGAAGGCTTCCACCGACCAGGTGTTGACGAACTCGCCCGGCTGCTTGCGCTCGCGGCCGACCTGCGTGTCGCGCTCGGCGATGTGGACGCAACGCAGGTTCAGTTGCCGGGCCAGCTCTGCCCAGCCTTCGCGTGTGGTGGGTCGGCCGCAGGCGACGCCGGTATCGCTGGCGATGTCGAGCAGAGCCTGCTTGAGGAAATAGGACACCAGGCCGGGATTGGCGCCGTGGGTGAGCACGGCCGTGGGGCCGTCGCGAGCCGGGCCGCGCATGGCCAGCGCGGCTTCGCGCAAGGCGTAGTTGGTGCGCTGCGCAAGCGGCAATGCCGGGTCGATGTAGCCGCCTTCCCACGGCTCGATGCAGGTGTCGAGGTAAAGGGCGCCTTGCCGGCGGCACAGGGCGATGAGCGCGATGCTGCTTACGTTGACCGACAGGTTCAGCACGAAATCGCCGCGACCGATGCGCGGTTCGAGCTCGCTGCGGACGTTGTGTGCGTCGAGGGCGATGCGTTCGCACGCGACGCCGTGGGCCTGCGCTACCGCCGCGCCCTCGGTGTCGGCGGCGAGGATCAACAGTTGCTCGGGCCGCATGTCGATGTGGCGCAGCAGCAGCGGCAGTACGCCCTGGCCGATGCAGCCGAATCCCACCATCACCAGGCGGCCGTCGAAGCGATGCATCTTGCCCAACATGTTCACCGTATGCCTCCTCGCGAAGGGCCCATTGTTCGTTGCGCCCTGATCGCGAGATTGCGCCCGATCAAGGTCGGGCGCACCGGCATCACCAGAATGCTGTCGGGGTCGACGGCGGCTTGCGTGTCCGGGCCGAGGAGCGCGATCGCCTGGCACCGATCGCGCGAGATCCTGAGTCAGGTGGCCAGCCGCTCGTCCAGGGGCCAGCGCTGTGACAGATACACGAGCACGTTCTGATCCGCGCCTGGCGCGTCGTAGCGCCACACTGCGGGCGCCTTGCGCAACTTGTCCAGCCGTGAGGCCCTGATGTTCACATGCCGCACGGGCAGCTCGCGCTCGCTCAGAGCGTAAGCTTGCGTTTGGCCGTCCGGGTCGTCGTCGAAGAACAGCCAGTGCCGGATGAATTCGTCTTGCAGGCGCGCCAGCTCGTGGCACAGGGTCTCGGACACCGGAGGCGTGTGCGGCAATTCGCTTTCACCGCGCTTGGCAACCCATGGCCCGCGGAGGTCGTCTTCGACAGAGCGGTACAGCACAGCGGGCTTCACCGCGTAGTAGTCGGGCAGGACGAAATAGCTGGCTTCGGGCGTTCCGTCGCGCAAGCCGACGTACCAGCCATAGACGTCGGATCCCTTGCCGAACCACAGCACGGCATACAGCAAGCCCGCCCCTTGCGGGGCGTAGGCAAGATGAGTATGGGCTTCGATCATCGGCGCTCCTTCAACTCCGCCAGGTCGTTCACCGGTCGCTCAAAGTCCGCCGGACGGCAGTCGGCGTCTCATACCACCTCAAGTCGTCCCCCGCCGTATTTCCAGCAGCCGCTGTTCGATCTCGGCGAGGCCGAATGAAGTCAGGTCGGTCTCGAGCGCGAGCTGAACGCGCTTGTCGACTGCGTCGCTGAGCTGCGCCTTCAGCTCACCCATGAACGGGTTCGAGGCGACGAGCCACAGTGTGCTGAATTCCTGCGCAGCAAGGCCCGCATCCAGCCGTTCGGCGAGTTCGTGTGCGAACCGCTGGTGCTCTTTGCGGCGCACGTCGATGCGCGGCTCGAAGCGGTTACCGCCGCTGCTGTTGTCGGTGGCCTCGTGGCCGGGTCGGTCGTCGGCCAACTGGATGCCCTTGAGCCGGCTTTCGGGGTGCTCAATGTTCGCCAACGGAATCAGCGCAGCAGTCGGGGACTCGCGGCTGAAGAGGCGTGCATGTGAAGCGTTGGCCACGAGGATCCATTGGGGTTTCATGATAGGTTCCTAGAGGGGAGAGGGGTCTGGCCGGAGCACCGTGACCCTCCATCGATCCTGCACGATGTCGCCGGTACGCTTGTTGCGCAAGCGCAAAGAAAGCGAGGCGCGCCGGCGGCGTGGCGGACATGCAGCATCGCGCGTCAGATGATCTGCATCAATCGCCCATGAGCGATGGCTGGCTATCGTTCCGTGCCCATGCCTTCGCGACTCGCCCGACGTTTCGCGACGACCGACGGAGGTGACCCATGCTGATGTTTTCCCTCGAACCCGCCAACCCTTTCGCCCAGGCCCTCGCCAACGCACTGGATGTCACGCTGTCGCCGCATGAGGAACGCGTATTCCCTGACGGCGAACGCAAGCTTCGGCCTCTGGTCGACCCGCGCGGCGCCGATGTCTATGTGGTGCACAGCCTGCATGGCGGCCCGATCGACAGTCCCCACGACAAGCTGTGCCGGCTGCTGATGTTCATCGCCACGCTGAAGGACCACGGCGCCCCGCGCGTGACGGCCGTCGTGCCCTACCTCGCCTACGCACGCAAGGATCAGCAAACCAAGCCCCTCGATCCTGTCGGCCTGCGCTACGTGGCGCAACTGTTCGATGCGGTCGATGTGGCGCAGCTGATCGTTCTGGAAGCGCACAACGTCGCCGCCTTCCAGAATGCGTTTCGCTGCCAGACGGTCCACTTGTCGGCACACCGCTTATTCGGTGAGCTGGCGCAGGAAGTCGCCGGCACCGGGCCTCTTGCTGTCGCCTCGCCCGATCCAGGTGGCGTCAAGCGGGCACTCCTGTGGCGCGAGGCGCTGGAAGAACGACTGGGTCGGCCGGTCAGTTTCGCGATGA
>DAIMIM010000251.1:0-5302 GCA_036722755.1 Caldimonas sp.
TTGAGGTTGGCCTGCTCCTCGGCCGTCATGTCGGTGACGTCGATCTCGGCCTGCAGCGCCTCGCCGAGCGCCGACTTCACGGTGAGACGGCCGAGCCCGAGCGCCGAAGCCCATGGCGATGTGAGACAGAGCGCCGCCACGGCAACGCTCGTCAGCGCGAAGCGCCCCGAGAACTTCAGATTTCTTTTCAAGGCGTCTCCCGAATGGACAGTACCGGCTCGCAATCGAGCTTGCCGATCTCGATGAGGCCCTTCATGCGGCCTCGGAAACCGCGGGTCGCAAAGCGGAAAAGACCATAACATCAGCGAGATACGGTAGCAAGCTCATGCAATGGCTGACATTCGCGCAGGCGCCGGTTCCGAGTCTTCTGCACGGCGATGTTGCAGGCGGACAACGCCGTATTGGACGCGAGTACACATCGCTCACGTTTCGAGAAGTATCCGGAGCATCCGTCGGAGCGGCTCGGCGGCACCCCAGAGGAGCTGATCGCCGACCGTGAAGGCGCCGAGATAGCTCGGACCCATCGCGAGCTTGCGAAGCCTGCCGACCGGGATGTCCATCGTTCCCGTCACCGCCACCGGCGTCAACGCGCGCACCGTCGCGTCGCGCGTGTTCGGCACGAGCTTCACCCAGGCGTTGTCGGAAGCGATCATGGTTTCGATATCGGCGAGCGGCACGTCTCGCTTGAGCTTGATGGTGAGCGCCTGGCTATGGCAGCGCATCGCGCCGACGCGCACGCAGATCGAGTCGACCGGCACCGGGCTCGCGCCACCCGCAACGCCCCGGCCGAGAATCTTGTTCGTCTCCGCGCCGCCCTTCCATTCCTCGAGGCTGGTGCCGTCGCCACGGTCGGCGTCGATCCAGGGAATCAGGCTGCCGCCGAGCGGCACGCCGAAATTCGCGGTCTCCATCGCCGACATCGCGCGCTGCCGTTCGACCGTCCGGCGATCGATCTCGAGGATCGCCGACTTCGGATCGTCGAGCAGCGACTTGACCTCGGCATTGAGCGCTCCGTACTGCACCAGTAACTCGCGCATGTGCTGCGCCCCTCCACCGGAGGCGGCCTGGTAGGTCGTGCAGGTCATCCATTCGACGAGGTCGGCCTTGAACAGCGCGCCAACGCCCATCAGCATGCAGCTCACCGTGCAGTTGCCGCCGATGTAGTTGCGAACGCCGCGCTTGACGGCGTCCTGAATGACGCCGAGATTGACCGGATCGAGGACGATGACCGCGTCGTCCTGCATGCGCAGCGTCTTGGCCGCGTCGATCCAGACGCCGCTCCAGCCAGCGGCGCGCAGCCTTGGGTACACGTCCTTCGTGTAGTCGCCGCCTTGCGCGGTGATGAGAATCGGGCAGCGCTTCAGCTGCTCGATGTCGTAGGCGTCCTGCAGCCGTGTTTCGTTCTTCGCCTGCTTCGGCGCCTTGCCGCCCTTGTCGCTGGTGCTGAAGAACAGTGGCTCGATGAGATCGAAGTCGCCCTCGGCCTGCATGCGCTCGAGCAGCACCGAGCCGACCATGCCTCGCCAGCCGACCAATCCCGTGAGTTGTTGTTGCATCGCTTTGCCCTGAGTTGAAGTGAATTGGACTTCCTTCGTTCCTCCGGCCATCGGGCCGGGGACAGGGCACGACGAACCGGAGCGAACTAGTGCTTGGTGATCGCCGTTTTGGTCGTGAGCGCGGCAACGACCGCGTCACCCATCTGCCGCGTTCCGACCTTCGTGCAGCCCTTGGACCAGATATCGGCCGTGCGCAGCCCCGAGGCAAGCACGGATTGCACCGCCTGCTCGATTCGAGCGGCGGCGTCGGGCTGGTTCAGGGAGAAGCGAAGCATCATGGCGGCGGACAGAATTGTAGCCAGAGGATTGGCGAGATCCTTGCCCGCGATGTCGGGCGCGCTGCCGTGGCTCGGCTCGTAGAGGCCCTTGCCGTTCGCATCGAGCGAGGCCGACGGCAGCATGCCGATCGAGCCGGTGAGCATCGCCGCTTCGTCGGACAGGATGTCGCCGAACATGTTGCCGGTGACGATGACATCGAAGGTCTTCGGCGCGCGCACCAGCTGCATCGCCGCGTTGTCGACGTACATGTGGTCGAGGGCGACGTCGGGGTAATGCGCGTGCACCTCGGTGACGACGTCCTTCCAGAACTGGAAGGTCTCCAGGACGTTGGCCTTGTCGACGCTGGTCAGGCGCTTGCTGCGCGTTCGCGCCGCCTGGAAGGCGACGTGGGCGATGCGTTCGATCTCCGGCCGGGTATAGCGCATCGTGTCGAACGCTTCCTCGGCGCCGGCGAACGCGCCGTCGGGCGAGGCGCGCCGACCACGCGGCTGGCCGAAGTAGATGTCGCCAGTCAGCTCGCGAACGATGAGGATGTCGAGCCCACCGATCAGCTCCGGCTTTAGGCTCGATGCGGCCGTCAGCTCGGTGTAGCAGATCGCCGGGCGGAAGTTGGCGAAGAGACCGAGCGACTTGCGCAGGCCCAGGATGGCCTGCTCCGGTCGCAGGCGCCGTTCGAGCGAGTCGTACTTCCAGTCGCCGACGGCGCCGAACAGCACGGCGTCGGCCGCCTTGGCGAGCGCGAGCGTCGCGTCCGGCAAGGGGTGTCCGTGCACCTCGTACGCCGCTCCCCCGACCAGGCCCTGCTCCGTCTCGATGCGAAGATCGAGCGCCGCGAGAACCCGCTCGGCCTGCGCGACGATCTCGACGCCGATGCCGTCGCCCGGGAGGACCGCGACCTTCATCGCGACGCCCGCCGGGCCGCCCCAAGGGCGGCGCGCGCACCCTCGGGGGACGGCGAACGCAGTGAGCGTGGGGGCATCATCGGATTGTTGCCGCCAGCCAGGGTTGCTTCAGCAATCGCTCCGCCTCGAAGGTCTTGATGGTCTCGGCATGGCGCAGCGTCAGCGCGATGTCGTCGTAGCCGCCGAGCAGGCAGTATTTGCGAAACGGCTCGACGTCGAAGCCGAGCTCGGTGCCGTCGGCTTTGCGTACGACTTGCCGCTCGAGGTCGATCGTCAGCGTGTAGCCGATGAAGGCTGCGACCTCGTCGAACAGGGCGGAGATCTGGTGCTCGCCGAGAACGATCGGCAGCAGGCCGTTCTTGAAGCAGTTGTTGAAGAAGATGTCGGCATAGCTCGGCGCGAGGATGGCGCGAAAGCCGAACTGCTGCAGCGCCCACGGCGCGTGCTCGCGCGACGAGCCGCAGCCGAAATTCTTTCGCGCGAGCAACACCGAGGCGCCCTGAAAGCGTGGCTGGTTCAGCACGAAATCGGGATTCGGCCGGCGCGTGGACAGGTCCTGCCCGGGTTCGCCGTGATCGAGATAGCGCCACGCATCGAACAGGTTCGGACCGAAGCCCGACTTCTTGATCGACTTCAGGAACTGCTTCGGGATGATCGCGTCGGTGTCGACGTTCTCGCGGTCCATCGGCGCGACCAACCCGGTATGCACGGTGAAAGGCGTCATGCGAGCCTGCGCACGTCGACGAAATGACCTTCGATGGCCGCCGCAGCGGCCATCGCCGGGCTGACCAGGTGGGTGCGGCCGCCGTCGCCCTGTCGCCCCTCGAAATTGCGGTTGCTGGTCGAAGCGCACCGCTCGCCCGGCTCGAGCCGGTCGGCGTTCATCGCCAGGCACATCGAGCAGCCGGGCTCGCGCCATTCGAAGCCCGCGCCACGAAAGACGGCGTCGAGGCCTTCCTGTTCGGCCTGCTTCTTCACCAGCCCCGATCCGGGCACGACCATGGCCAGTCTGACGTTCGCGGCGACGCGTCGGCCGAGATGGCGAACCACGGCCGCCGCCTCACGCAGGTCTTCGATGCGCGAGTTGGTGCACGAGCCGATGAAGACCTTGTCGATGCGGATGTCGTCGATGCGCTGGTTCGGCTGCAGCGCCATGTAGCGAAGGGCGCGCTCCATCGCGTCGCGCTTGCCGGCATCCTTCTCGCGCTCGGGGTCGGGCACGCGATCCTCGATCGAGGCGACCATCTCCGGCGACGTGCCCCACGTCACCTGCGGAACGAGCGTGCTGGCGTCGAGCTCGACGATGCGGTCCCAGCGCGCGTCGGCATCCGAGTGAAGCGCCGTCCAGTAACGCACCGCGGTGTCCCATTCGAGCCCGACCGGCGAATAGGGTCGGCCCTTGACGTAGGCGATCGTGGTCTCGTCGACGGCGACGAGCCCGGCCCGCGCACCGGCCTCGATCGCCATGTTGCACACCGTCATGCGCCCTTCCATCGACAACGCCCGGATCGCCGAGCCGGCGAACTCGATCGTGCTGCCGGTGCCGCCGGCCGTGCCGATTTTTCCGATCACGGCGAGCGCAATGTCCTTGGCGGTGCAGCCGCGCGGCAGCCGGCCTTCGACCCGGACGAGCAGGTTCTTCGCCTTTCTCGCCAGCAGCGTCTGCGTCGCCAGCACGTGCTCGACCTCGCTCGTGCCGATGCCGTGCGCGAGCGCACCGAAGGCGCCGTGCGTCGAGGTGTGCGAGTCGCCGCAGACGACGGTCATGCCGGGCAGCGTCGCGCCCTGCTCCGGGCCGATGACGTGGACGATGCCCTGGCGCAGGTCGTTCATCTTGAACTGCGTCACGCCGTGGCGGTCGCAATTCGCGTCGAGCGTGTCGACCTGCAGCTTCGAGATCGGGTCGGCGATGCCGTGCGATCGATCGGTGGTCGGCACATTGTGGTCGCTCACCGCGAGATTGGCCGAGACGCGCCAGACCTTGCGCCCGGCCTGCTCGATGCCTTCGAAGGCCTGTGGGCTCGTCACCTCATGGACGAGGTGGCGGTCGATGTAGAGCAATGCCGTGCCGTCGTCCTCGGTGCGCACGACGTGCTCGTCCCAGAGCTTGTCGTAGAGCGTTCTTGCGGTCATGGCGCGGCTGAAACGGGAATGACCGGGGGCATCACCCCTGTTTGCGCTGGCCGATCGGAACCACCTGGCGCGGCGCGGCGCCGGTGAAGAGCTGGCGCGGCCGGCCGATCTTGTATTCGGGATCGGCGATCATCTCGTTGAGCTGGGCGATCCAGCCGACCGTGCGCGCCAGCGCGAAGACCGCCGTGAACAGGCTCACCGGAATGCCGATCGCGCGCTGCACGATGCCCGAATAGAAATCGACGTTCGGATAGAGCTTGCGAGCGACGAAATACTCGTCCTCGAGCGCGATCTTCTCGAGCGCCATCGCCAGCTTGAAGATCGGATCGTCGTGCAAGCCGAGCGCGTCGAGCACCTCGTGGCAGGTCTCGCGCATGAGCTTGGCGCGCGGGTCGTAGTTCTTGTAGACGCGGTGCCCGAAGCCCATCAGCT
>DAIMIM010000252.1:0-5290 GCA_036722755.1 Caldimonas sp.
CCGCCCTGCGCCACGATTTCGTCGCCCCCGTGAACCAGCCGCTCGAGGCGCTCGCCGAGGGCCGCGTCGGCGAGGTGTTCACGGCGCAGGTCGAGAACGGGCGAGCCCTCATCGCGCGCGAGAACGTCGCCGTCGAGCGAGTCGAGACGCTGCACCGCGCCGACATGCAGTTCCAGGGACAGAGCCACATCCTGCCGGTGGCGATCGCGTCGACGGCGGTGACGATCGACGAGCTGCGGATCGCGTTCGCGGCCGCCTACTGGCGCCGCTTCGGCGTCGAGCTGCCCGAGATCCGGCCCGTGCTCGTCAACCTGCACACCGCCGTCATCGGCAAGCGCAAGCCGCTGGCGTTGGGCACGCTCGCGCCGCCGCGGGCGGGCGGGTCGCTCGCCGACGCGCGGCGCACGTCGCGACCGGTCTGGTTCGAAGGCGCAGGCTTCGTCGCGACGCCCGTCTACGTGCGCGAGCGCCTGCCCGCCGACACGTCGTTCATCGGCCCGGCGATCATCGAACAGCTCGATTGCACGACGGTCGTCGAGCCGCATGTCGCGGCGCGCATCGATCCGCTCGGCAACCTGATCCTGACGCTTTGATCCAGCTAAGGCCTGCGCCACCCCGGCGCGATCTCCCATAGCGTTAGCAGGCCCTGGGAGCTCAGGATGTTTTCGGTGCGGCGGCGGCCGCCGCGGCCTGCTTTTCCCGTTCGATCCGTTCGCTGACGTCGCGCGCCACCGCGATCGATCCGAGCACGGTGCCGCTCGCGTCGTGCAACAGCGCGAAGCTCATCTCGACATAGCACTTGCGGCCCGACTTGTGCAGGCCGCGGGTGATCGACGCACGCCCCTGCAGGCGGGTCGAGCCGCGCGCGACGGCGGCGTCGAACCCCCGCCAGTGCGCGGCGCGCAAGTGCTCCGGGATGATCAGGTCGAGCCCATGCCCGAGCGCCTCCTCGGCCGTGAAGCCGAAGACCGCGGTCGCAGCGGCATTCCAGCGCTCGATGACGCCGCGGCGGTCGCAATAGATCACCGCCTCGGCCATCTGCGCGACGATCAGCTCGCCGAGGTTCGCTTCAGATTTCACATCGGCTTCCTTCGGATCAGGCGAGCACCGTTGCCCGCGCCGGTGTCGTGAAAAGAATCCGCGCCAGCGGTGCGCGGTTCTGCACGAGGTCGCGCAGCGTGAAGCGATCGAGGACGCCATAGAAGGCGTCGAGCGCTTCGCTCATGACGCCGCGCAGCCGGCAGACGCGGGCGATCCGGCAGTTGCCGCCGCCCGGCTCCAGGCATTCGGTCGGCGCGAGGACGCGCTCGGTGTCGCGCACGACACGGCCGACCACGATCGACTCGGGCGCCGCCGCCAGCGCCAGGCCGCCGCCCCTGCCGCGCACGTTCGAGAGCCACCCCTTGCGGCCGAGGAAATGCACCACCTTGACCAGGTGATGCTCGGAGACGCCGAACGCCTGTGCGATCTCGCCGATCGTCGGCCGCCGTTCGGGATCGGCCGCGAGGTAGATGAGCACGCGCAGGCTGTAGTCGGTGAATGCGGTCAGGCGCATGTCGCTTCAGGGCGAGGCAAGCGCGTGGCCTGCGGCGGGCAGCGTCGACGGGAAGCGCCCCGGGTCGCGATGCATCTGGTAGCCGTACCAGAGGCTTTGCGCGACGCGTTCGGCGAGCTCGTCGGCGCGCAGGCGCAATGCTTCGTTCGACTGCTCACCGGTCGTTTCGTGGAAGAGATCGAGCCAGCGACGAAACAGCGCGGCGCTCAGGTTGGGCAAGGCCGCATGCGTGGGCATCGGCGTGCCGCGGTAGCGGGCCGTCTTGCGCAGCGCCGAGGACCAGAAGTCGACCATCTTCGGCAGATGGCGGCTCCAGTCGTCGACGTGCGCCGCGAAGACCGGACCGAGCTCGCGATCGGCGCGCACCCGCGAATAGAACCGGTCGACGAGCTCGGCGACTTCGCTTTCGGTGCACAGCTCGGGCATGGCAGAAGGATCGCAGTAAAGGTGTATTTATAGTATACCTTTAGGGCGCGAGGCGATCCGGCCAGGCGCGCACGAGACCGGCGCAGCCGCACAATTGCGCATGGAAGTCGACCCGATCACGCTGGCGGTCCTGCAGAACGGCCTCATGCAGGTCTGCAACGAGATGGACCTGGCGTTCGTGCGCAGCGCCTTCAGCCCGGTGATCGCCGAGGCGCTCGACCGCTCCGACGGCATCTACCACAGGGGCACCGGCGAGCTGATCGCGCAGGGTGAGCTCGGCCTGCCGGTGTTCGTCGGCACGATGCAGTTCACGGTGCAAGCGGTGATCGAGCGCGTGCAGCGCCTGAAGATCGCGCTGCATCCGGGCGATGTCTTCATCGTCAACGATCCCTACCTCGGCGGCACGCACCTGATGGACGTGAAGTTCGTGCAGCCGTTCTTTCGAGACGGCAAGCTCTGGTGCTGGCTCGCCAACACCGGGCACTGGCCGGACACCGGCGGCATGGTCCCGGGGGGCTTCTCGGCCAACGCCACCGAGGTCGAGCAGGAAGGGCTGCGGCTGCCGCCCGTCAAGCTCTACAAGCAGGGGGTCCTTGACGACGAGATCCTGTCGATCATCCTGTCCAACATCCGCATCGCCGATCAGCGCATCGGCGACATCAAGGCGCAGGCCGCCGCGCTGGCGACCGGGCAGGCGCGCCTGACGGCGCTGCTCGATCGCTATGGCGACGCGACCGTCGACGCCGCGATCGTCGAGCTGAAAGGCCGCGCGGCGCGGCAGATGCGCGAGAAGATCGCGACGATTCCCGACGGCGTCTACGAGGGCGAGGCCTTCGTCGATTCCGACGGCGTCGTCGACGAGCCGCTGCGCATCGCCATGCGCATCACGAAAACCGGCGGCTCCGACATCGATCGCGCCCAGCTGTCGTTCGACATGAGCGGCTCGTCGCCGCCGTGCAAGGGGCCGATGAACAGCGTCATCGCGACGACGCGCTCTTCGATCTACCTCGCCGTGAAGCACGTCTTTCCCGAAGCGGCGATCAACGCCGGCACCTTCCTGCCGCTGCACATCGTCGATCCCGACGGCACCTTCCTCTACGCGCGCTATCCGCGGCCGGTCTCGGGCTGCGCCGCCGAGGTCAGCCAGCGCATCGCCGAGGCCGTCTTCGCGGCGCTTGCCAAGGCGATTCCCGAGCAGCTCTTCGGCGCGCCGGCCGGCACCAGCGGCAACCTCGGCGTCGGTGGCTTCGATCCGCTGAAGAAGCGCGCCTACGTGATGTACGTGATCTCGGGCGGCGGCTACGGCGGCAGCCCGTCGGGCGACGGCATCTCGAACGGCTGCTCGACCATCGGCATCTCGAAGACGACGCCGATCGAGATCATGGAGCAGCTCTACCCGGTGCTGTTCGAGGAGTACTCGCTGCACGAGGGCTCGGGCGGCGCCGGCGAGCACCGCGGCGGCTTCGGCGTCAACTACCGGATCCGGCTGCGTCGCGGCGACGCGCGCGTGTCGATGGTGATGGACCACGGCCGCGCCGGCCCGCCCGGATCGCAGGGCGGCGGCGCCGGCGGTCTCAACAAGGTGCAGATCATTCGCGACGGCAGAAGCTACGTGCCGCCGCATCTTTCGAAAGATCAGGACATCGAGATCCACGCCGGCGACGTCATCGCCGTCTCGACGCCGGGCGGCGGCGGTTTCGGCGCACCCGAGGCACGGCCGCGCGACGCGGTCGAGCGCGACGTCGCCCTCGGCTACTACACGCCCGCCGAGGCGCGGCGCGCCTTCGCCCACAAGCCATGACCGGCACCTTGCGCAGCGCCCATCCGCCCGAGGTGGCGAGCCCTTGCACCGATGTCTGCCGGATCGATGCGGAGAGCGGCTGGTGCGAGGGCTGCATGCGCACCCTCGAGGAGATCGCCGCGTGGGGGAGTCTTGCCAACGCCGACAAGCGCATGATCTGGAAGCGCTTGCCGGCGCGGCGTGCCGAGGTCGCGGCGCGGCAGACGGCAAGCGCGCCGAAACCATGAAGACGATCGATTTCTGGTTCGACCCGATCTCCCCCTACGCGTATCTCGCGTTCGAGCGGCTGCCCGAGGCGATGCAGGGACTGTCGTACCGCGTCGACTACCGGCCGATCGTCTTCGGCGCGCTGCTCAAGGCGTTCGAGCACAAGGGCCCCGCGGAGATCGAGCCGAAACGCGCCTGGACCTTTCGCCAGACGCACTGGCTCGCGCACCGCGCCGGCATCGCCATGGACACGCCGGCGCGCCATCCCTTCAACCCGATCGCGCTGTCGCGGCTTGCCTGGGCGAGCGCGCCGGCCGGGTCGACGCCGAGCCGCTACGTCTGCGAGAGGGTCTTGCGTCATGTCTGGCGCGGCGGCGCCGATGCCGAAGAGCCGAGCCGCCTGGCGGCGCTGCGCGCGGAGCTCGCGCCCGGGCTCGACCCGGCGAGCGACGAGATCAAGCAGCGCCTGCGCGACGCCACCGACGCGGCGCTCGCACGCGGCATCTTCGGGGTGCCGACCCTCGGCATCGACGACAGGCTCTTCTGGGGGTTCGATGCGCTCGACATGGCCGCCGCGTTCCTGCGCGGCGACCCCTGGTTCGACGCCCCGCACTGGCAACGCGAGGGCGCTGTCCGCCCCGGCCTGAAGCGGGGCTGAGCCTCGCGTTCAGCAGGCGTAGCGCACAAGCGTGCAATCCGCCTCCGGGTTTCACCCGAGGCGCTGGATGTGTATTTTTAAGGCGCAAGTCAGCAAAAGTGACAGCCCTTACGCCAAGATGCGCGACGGCGTCGCCACAGCGCGATTTCTTGATTCCTGGGAGGGAGCTCAGCAATGGTCACAACAGCATTACCGGTCGGTTCCAGCGTGGGGAAACCGATGACGAAGGAGGAGAAGAAGGTCATCTTCGCCTCGAGTCTCGGCACGGTCTTCGAGTGGTACGACTTCTATCTGTACGGTTCGCTGGCGGGAATCATCGCCAAGCAATTCTTCTCTGCGCTCGACCCGACGGCGGCGTTCATCGCCTCGCTGATGGCGTTCGCTGCCGGCTTCCTGGTTCGGCCGTTCGGCGCGCTGGTGTTCGGCCGCCTCGGCGACATGATCGGCCGCAAGTACACGTTCCTGATCACGATCATGATCATGGGCCTGTCGACGGTCGCGGTCGGCATCCTGCCGACCTACGCGACCATCGGCATCGCCGCGCCGATCATCCTGGTGGCCTTGCGCCTGTTGCAGGGCCTGGCCCTCGGCGGTGAATACGGCGGTGCCGCGACCTACGTCGCCGAGCATGCGCCGCACGGCA
>DAIMIM010000253.1:0-5255 GCA_036722755.1 Caldimonas sp.
GGTTCGCCAAAGGCAACTACTACGCGCTGGCCGGGCGCTCGCCGTTCACGCACCTCGTCTACCCGGTGCCCGAGGCCGGCGGACTCGGCGTGCACCTGACCCTCGACCTCGCCGGCCAGGCGCGCTTCGGACCCGACGTGGAATGGCTCGACGCCGATTCGCCCGAGGCCATCGACTATGCCGTCGATCCGGCCCGCAGCGCTGCGTTCTACGCCGCGATCCGACGCTACTGGCCGGGGCTCGAGGACGGGTCACTGGCACCGGCCTACAGCGGCGTGAGACCGAAGTTGCAGGGACCGGGCGAGCCCGTGCGCGACTTTATGTTGCAAGGGCCCGAAGCGCACGGCGTGGCCGGGCTGATGAATCTGTTCGGGATCGAATCGCCGGGGCTGACGGCGAGTCTGGCGATCGCCGCCGAGGTGGTGCGACGGCTCGACGCATGAGCGAAACGCGCGTCGCTTCACCTCGACGTGAGGCTCGTGGGTGTGACGCAGCCGGGTCACGCAGCGAATGCGTTGCGCTGAAAGTCGACGACGACGCCGTCGCCGACGCGGTCCTTGAGCGTCTTCCATCGGGCGGGCTCGGCGTCGATGTCGGCGAGCAATTGGCGTGGAATGCGCAACGGCGGCGGCGCTGGTTCATCGCCGGCAGACGAGGCCTGGCCAAGCCATGCGACGACCGGATCGCCCTCGTCCGTGCCGACCATGCGCAGCTCGAGGCGCCCGGGCAAGGGGCTTTCCTCCTGGGCGCGCATCGACACCACCTTGGCCGCCTCGAGCGTTCGGTCGTCGAGGTCGGCGGCGCGGGCCAACACCTTTTCCACCAGTGCCGGCCAGCCGAACACGGCGCGAACCTGCAGCTTGTTCCCGACCTCGCGGGCGCTGGCCGGTGCGCTCTTGCCGAGCGCGTGATCGAAGCCGTCTTCGGTCCTGGCGGCCAGCGACTGCCAGTCGCCTCGCTTCGAGGACGGCCAGACGCCGATGTACTGGCCGCGCGCGACATCGAGGTAGATGAACTCCGGCTCGAGCCGGAACTCGGTGCCGCAGCTCGGGCACGCCGTCAGCTGAAAGCTTCCGTCGAGGACCGCGTCGCGCAGGTCGGGCCGGCGATCGACGTTGACGCTCTGGACGAGCTCGTAGGCGACGGGCGTATCGCAACCCGGGCACGAGACGGTGTGGTCGGTGAAGATGGACATGCGTGCCTCTGCGGTCGGGTCAGAGCGTCGTCAGCCATTCCATGGCCGGATGGTTGTCTTTCAGCTTGCCGGACCGATAGCCCGCATACAGCTCCGCGAACCACTCGCCCGGAGCACGGAACTGGTATCCGGTGAGCGCCTTGCTGCGTGCCGCGAACAAGTACCGCACCCACTGGCGCTGGTAGGCCTCGTGGTAGACATAGTCGCCGAGCTTGAGCGCGGCGCAGTCGCCCTGGCGTCGATAGACGTTGGGCGAGGTCGCCGTCTGGTACCAGATATCGAACGCCTTTCGGGCGTTGTCGGCAGCGGAGTTCGGCACTTCGGTCGGCGCCACGGCCGGCTTGTTCAGCAGCTTGTTGAGCACGTATTGCCGCTGTTCGGGCGTCTTGTAGAACTCGGCGAACTGGGGGTCGGCGCCAACCGCGTCGGCGATCGGCTGCACGCTGGCGCCGTAGTTTGTCCATCCACCGAACTTGTCCTGGTGTCCGTTGCGCGCCATGAAGCCACGGGCGTCGTCGACGGCGTGGCCCACTTCGTGCGCAGCGGCGAAGTTGAGGAAGTCGACGGCGTCGGCGTTCTTGGGCTGGCACGCGTCGTCGATGACCGCGGGCAGCTGCGACACGGCCGTGTTCGTCTTGGGATCGGCGCTTGTCTGCGCAGCTCCGAACTGCTGCATGATGCCGGCCCGTCCGAGCATGCGAATCTTGGCGTCGCCGTAGTTGAACGATCCGCCTGCCGTCTTCCTGCCGTTCTTGCCGATCGCATCCTTGTATTCGATGCCCTTCACGCTCGGGCTCTTGACGATGTCTTCGGGAATCGTCGCGAACATGTCGCAGACCTCACGCATCGCCTTGACCGAATCACCGGCAGGCACGGCCGGCGACCCCGGGACGGCGGGCTTGCCTCCCGCCGCCGGCTTTGCAAGCACGGCGGGCTTGGCCGCCATCGGCTTGTCGATCTTGAACTTGACGCCATAGCGGCCTTCGGCCAGCGCGCTCATCGCCGACGGGTCGCTGCCGTCGGGGATGTCGTGGATCAGCTTGTCGACCGCGGCGCGGCCGCCCTGGCCGACCATCTTCGCGGCCAGCTGCTTGAGCGCCGCCGCATTCGGCTTCGCCGCCTTCATCAGCGTTTCGGCCTGCCCTTTGTCGAGTCCGACATCGACCTGGTCCAGCTTGCCGCCCGCATCGGCGAAGGCGAGCGCATCGGCATCCTTTCCGGCGTCGGCATCGAGCGCCTGCAGCGCTGCCTTGCTGGTCGCGTCGGCAACCTTGGCGACGCGCTTGCCGATGACGGCGGCGCGCTTGTCGAAACGGTCGCGATCGAGGTCGGCCGCCTTGGCCGCGGCAATCGCGTCGCTGGCCGCGCGCAGTGCGATCAAGGCATCGTTGCCGGCATGCGCCTGGTCCTTGGCCTTGGCATCGGCGAGGCCGTTGGCGACCGGGTCGATGCGCGGCTGGATCGACTTCGCGCGGGGCGACTGCTTCAAGGTCTTGAGTTGGCTCTCGACGCTCACCAGCAGGCTCGCGAACTGCGCGTGGCTCGCCTGGATGCCCTTGGCCGCAACGAGCGCAGTCGCCGCCCGGCCGAGCGCGGCGGCTGCGGTCGCGCCGTCGGCGGCCGCGAGCGCTGCAGCGGCCGCCTTGGCCTGGACACCGAAGGCGTCGAACTCGGCCTTGGCGCTCACCGCGCCCGGCGCTTTCGAGGCGGCCGTGCCGTCAGCCTGCAACGTGCCGAGCGCAGCCTTGAGCGCCTTGAGGTCGCCGGGTTGGCCGGCAGCGGCTTCTGCGGTGCTCGCCGCAGCCAGGCCATCGGCCAGCTTCCTGGCGGCTGCCAGGTCGACACGTGCGCGTGCGAGCGCGGTGGTCGCCGCATTCCATTCGGCCGCGGGCTCGGGGGCCGCCGCCGCGCCGTCTGCGAGCGCCTTCTCGTCGGCCAGGATCTTGCGAACGGCGTCGCGCTGGCTCGCGATCTTGGCAGCGGCCACATGGCCATCGAGTGCCGCGAGCTCCGCGTCGGCAGATGCGCGGTCCTTTGCGTGGGCCGCGATCGTCTTCACCAGGCCCGCCCAGATGCCGGCTTGCGCGGCGGTCGCCTGCAGCGCCGCCACGCCAGCCTCGATCTTCATACGTTCAGCCGCGGCCAGCGCATCGGCGGCGACCACCTGCTGGTCCAACGCCGCGGCCTGGTCCTTGAGATCTGGCGAGGCGCGCAGCTTGTCGATCGCCGTCGTCGTTGCCTTGCGCTGGCTGTCGAAGGCGGTCCGGCGCGCGCAGACCCGGGCGGTCGGGCCGAGCACACGCAGCGCCGCGTCGGCGTTCTGCACGCTGACGCTCCACTCGCGCGAGGTCATCGCCTTCAACGCGTTGGCGATGTAGCCCTTGCCTTCGTCGATCTCCGCCTTCGCGAAGACCTGGGCGGAGGCGCCGGTCTTGACGATCGTCGCGAGCGTTGCCTTGGCGTCCGAGATGCGGTCCTTGACCCACGGCTCGACCGACGCATTGATCTCGCTGGTCAGCTTCTGGCCGGCGGCTGCGAACTTGGGCGGATTCGCGTTGACGAGCGCATTGGCGGCCGCGATCACCGGCGCGCCCCAGGTCGTCCAGTCGTAGTCGTTGCCGCTGAAAGCCATACCCAGCGCCATGGCGTCGCCGAGCTGCTTGGCGTAGGTCGCCCAATCGTCGGCCAGCTTCTTGGCACGGGCAGCGATGGTCTTCGCTTCGAGAAGCGCCTGGCTGGCCTTCGGGTAGGCCTTGGCGGCCGCCTGCGCATCGGCGCTGGCGATCTTCGCTGTCGCCGCTGCGATGTCGGCGGCGATGTGGGCCTTCTGCGGATGCGCGTTGAGATCGTCGACGAGCTTTTGAACCGCGTTGCGCGCCGCGACGTAGGCCGCGAGGTTCTTGTCGACCGGACCTGGCGGAGGCACGCCGGCGCCGCCAGCCTGGGCGCCCGCCGCGGGCGGTGCGGCCGGCCCGGCGGCCGGAGCCGGCGCCGGCGCAGGGGGCACGACACCAGCGTCGCCTGCGCCGAACTGCTGGGCGCTCTTTGGCGGCGCAGCCTTCGAGCTTCCAGGCGACGCGGCAGCGTCGCCGCTCGGCGGCGGCAAGCCCAGGCTCGTCAACAGGCTCATCGAGACTCCTTCGTGCTCCGATCGCCCGGAGCGGCAATGCGCTGCTCGGGGCAAGGCAAGCCAGTCTAGCGAAGCGGACGCGATACGGGCCAATGGCATCGCGGACGGATATCCTTCGCTTTCGTGACGACCACCAACGCAAGTCCATGCTGACGATCGCCCTTCGCGACCTGCTCGCGGGAGCCGGCCTGGCCTGCGCCGCCGCGACGGTGCTGGCGCTGCCCGCGACTCCGGCATCGAGTCCCATCGACAAGAGGAGTCCCATGACAGCATCCACGCGCGGACGCGCCGACGCCGACACGTTGGCGGCGCTGCTGCCCGCGGCGCTCGGCGATTGGCAGCTCACCGAGCTCGATCGTCCGCAATCGCCTGCACCGCGGGGCCCGCACGCGCTGGTGACAGCTGTCTACGAGCGCGCCGGCGAACAGATCGAGATCGTGGTCGATCGCCGGCCCGGGCATCGGGCGGCAAGTGCGCGCGAGGTCTATCGGGAAGGCCCGCCGCAGCGCGACGGCTTCATGGTCGTCATCGGCCTGTCCAACGGCGTTTCCATTGCCGCCAAGAGCCAGAAGGCCGACGTCGCGACCCTGGAGCAGCTGCTCCATGAGATCGACCTCGCGAAGGCCGAAGCACTGAAACCGGTGGCAGGCAGGTAGCCCGGCCTCGACTCATACCGAACCGCATTCAAACGTATCGAACTTGCCGTGCCGCCGTGCCGTCGCGTGGCTGCCGCGGGCGTCGGGCGACCGGCTCCGTTCATGTCCTCCGCTGTCGGCCTGGCGGCCGACAGCTCCCCCTTGACTTCACTGCGCCGGTCACCCGACACCCTCGGCAGCAGGCATCAGCGCTGCAAGAGGATGAAGGCCCGACTGCTTGCGCTGCTGCCACGAGCGCTGCGGCGGGTCGCTGTGTGGAGTGAAGTAAAGGGGG
>DAIMIM010000254.1:0-5204 GCA_036722755.1 Caldimonas sp.
TGGTCAAGGGCGGCGAGATCCAGCTCGTCTTCACGACCGTCGACGAGACGCGCACCGCGATCGCCGATTCGCGGCACATCCGCCAGGCCGCGCTGTCGCACCGCATCACGTACTACACGAGCATGGCCGGCTGCGAGGCGGCGGTCGAAGGCATGAAGCACCGCGACGATCTCACCGTGGTGTCTTTGCAGGAGCTGCACGCGGAGTTGCACTAAACTGGGTGCCGAACCCAGCGCCGCCGCCGGACATTCCCGCGGCGGCTTTGTTTTTGCGATTCGAGGATTGGACGATGGCGACGATTCCGCTCACCCTGCGCGGTGCCGAGAAGCTGAAGGAAGAACTGGCGCGGCTGAAGGGCGTCGAGCGCCATGCCGTCATCCAGGCGATCTCCGAGGCGCGCGCGCAAGGCGACTTGTCGGAGAACGCCGAGTACGAGGCGGCCAAGGACAAGCAGGGCTTCATCGAGGGTCGCATCCTGGAGATCGAGAGCAAGCTGGCGGCGGCGCAGATCATCGATCCGTCGACGCTCGACGCCGAAGGCCGTGTCGTGTTCGGCTCGACCGTCGACCTCGAGGAAGAAGACAGCGGCGCCAAGACCACCTACCAGATCGTCGGCGACGACGAAGCCGACCTGAAGCAGGGTCTGATCTCGATCAGCTCGCCGATCGCGCGGGCCATGATCGGCAAGGTCGCGGGCGACATCGCCGAGGTGCAGGCGCCGGGCGGCATCACAAGCTACGAAATCATGGGCGTTCGTTACGGGTGAAGGCGGAGCAGACCCGTCGGATCGGTGCCTGGCTCGCCGGCGCATGGCTTGGCGAGATGGCGGCCGTCGCCTTCGTCGCCGCGCCGATTGTCTTTTCGCTGTTGCCGCATGCCGATGCCGGTCGCGTCGCGTCGCGGCTCTTCGGGCTCGACGCGACGATCGGCCTGGCCGCCGGCGCGATCCTAGTGGTCGTCGGTCTGCAGCTCGGCCAGATGATGGCGGAACGCCAGGCCGGTTCCCGGTTCAGCGCCGAGCTCGGCCTCGCCCTGGTGGCGCTCGCCTGCATCGTCGCCGGCTCGTATGCGTTGCAGCCGATGCTCGAGGCCGCGCGCGAGGGCCAGGGCACACTGTCGTTCGGAGCGCTGCACGCCATCTCGATGGCTTTTTTCGGGCTTCGGATCGTCGTTGTCGGCGTGCTTGCCTGGAGGCTCGGCCGGCACATCGACTAGGCGTCGACCGAGGCGGGCTCAGTCGGTCTGCGCCTTCTTGATGCTGGTCGCGCGCTTCTTGGCGCGCTTCAACTGGCCACCCGCAGCCAGCCGCATGTTGCCCAGCACCTTGACCTTCTTCACCTGCGGCCGATGGTTGCCGCTCTTGGAGAATTTCAGCACCTTGACGATCTTCGGCCCCGGCATGCGGTCGTCGCGCTCGGTCTTTTCCTTCGGCACCGGCTCGCGCCAGAAGACGAGCAGCTTGCCGATGTGCTGCACCGGCGCAGCGGAGAGCGCCGCGCTCAGCTCGCCGAAGAGCGTCTCGCGCACGGTCCGGTCGTCGGAGAAGACGCGCACCTTGACGAGGCCGTGCGACGCCAGCGCCGAGTCGAGCTCGCGGCGAACGGCGGCGGTGGCGCCGTCGTTGCCGATCAGCACGACCGGATCGAGATGGTGGGCATCAGCGCGCTTCTGCTTTCGCGCGGCGGGAGTCAGGAAGAGGGCAGTCACCCGCCTATTATCGACGTGAGCACTGAAGACCGAGCGATGGCGACGAAGGGCAAGGGCAAAAAGCTGAACAAGGCGTGGCTGCACGACCACCTGACCGACCCCTACGTCAAGCAGGCGCAGCGCGAAGGCTACCGGGCCCGCGCCGCGTACAAGCTGAAGGAGATCGACGAGCAGCTCCATCTCCTCAAGCCCGGTCAGTTCGTCGTCGATCTGGGCGCCACACCGGGCGCCTGGAGCCAGTACGTGCGGCGCAAATTCGGTCGCGGGGCGGTGGAGGGATCGGAGATCGGCCCGCTGCACGGCACCATCATCGCCCTCGATGTCCTGGACTTCGAGCCGGTCGACGGCGTCGAATTCATCCAGGGCGACTTCCGCGAGACGTCCGTCCTGCATGCGCTCGAGGCGCGCGTCGGCGGTCGCCCGGTCGATGTCGTCCTGTCGGACATGGCACCGAACCTGTCCGGAATCCCGGCCTCGGACTCGGCCCGGATGGAGGAGCTGATCGAGATCGCGATCGAGTTCGCGCGCGCCCATCTCGTGCCGAACGGTGCGCTCGTCTGCAAGGTCTTTCACGGCAGCGGCTACAGCCAGCTGGTCGAGCGCTTCAAGGCCGAGTTCCGCAGCGTCAAGCCGATCAAGCCGAAGGCCTCCCGCGCCAAATCGTCCGAAACCTTTTTGGTCGGGATCGGTCTCAAGCCAGGCCCGGCTGGCGCCGATATTCACGAGTAGCCGGCCACATGCTGCCCCCACCGGGCGCACACCGGGGTTGCAGGGCCTAAAATCGGCCGCAGATGCCGTCGGTGGCAGCACCCGGGTTGCACGGGCTGCGCTGCCCCTTCGAAATGGAGTCGCGGTGAACAATCAATGGTTTTCCAAGGTCGCGGTCTGGCTGGTGATCGCGCTGGTCCTTTTCACCGTGTTCAAGCAGTTCGAACGGACCACTGGTCCGAGCGGTGCGATCGGCTATTCCGAATTCCTCGACGAGGTTCGCGCCAAGCGGATCAAGAGCGTCGTGCTGCAGGACGTCGGCGGCGGCTCGACCGAGATTCGCGCCAAGACCAGTGACGACAAGGACATGCGCACCACGGCCACGGTGCTCGACCGCGGCCTCATCGGCGACCTGATCAACAACGGCGTCAAGTTCGACGTCAAGCCGCGCGAGGAGCCCTCGTTCCTGCTGTCGATCCTGGCGTCGTGGGGCCCGATCCTGCTCCTCATCGGCGTCTGGATCTACTTCATGCGGCAGATGCAGGGCGGCGGCAAGGGCGGCGCCTTCAGCTTCGGCAAGTCGAAGGCGCGCATGCTCGACGAGGCCAACAACACCACGACCTTCGCCGACGTCGCTGGCTGCGACGAAGCCAAGGAAGAGGTCAAGGAGCTGGTCGACTTCCTGAAGGACCCGCAGAAGTTCCAGAAGCTCGGCGGCCGCATTCCCCGCGGCGTGCTCCTGGTCGGCCCTCCGGGCACCGGCAAGACCCTGCTCGCCAAGGCCATCGCCGGCGAGGCCAAGGTGCCATTCTTCTCGATCTCCGGGTCCGACTTCGTCGAGATGTTCGTCGGCGTCGGCGCGGCCCGGGTGCGCGACATGTTCGAGCAGGCCAAGAAGAGCGCGCCCTGCATCATCTTCGTCGATGAGATCGACGCGGTCGGACGGCACCGCGGTGCCGGCCTGGGCGGCGGCAACGACGAGCGCGAGCAGACGCTGAACCAGATGCTGGTCGAGATGGACGGCTTCGAGACCAACGTCGGCGTCATCGTCATGGCGGCGACCAACCGCCCCGACATCCTCGATCCGGCGCTGCTGCGCCCCGGCCGCTTCGACCGCCAGGTCTACGTGTCGCTGCCCGACGTGCGCGGCCGCGAGGCCATCCTCAACGTGCACATGCGCAAGGTCCCGGTCGGCCAGGACATCCGCGCCGACATCCTGGCGCGCGGAACGCCGGGCTTCTCTGGCGCCGACCTCGCCAACCTCGTCAACGAGTCGGCGCTGTTCGCGGCGCGCCGCAACGGCCGCGTCGTCGAGATGGTCGACTTCGAGCGCGCCAAGGACAAGATCATGATGGGCCCCGAGCGGAAGTCCATGGTGATGCCGGAGGAAGAGCGCAGGAACACGGCCTACCACGAGTCGGGTCACGCCCTCGTCGCGCGCATGCTGCCCAAGACGGACCCGGTGCACAAGGTGACCGTGATTCCGCGTGGCCGTGCCCTCGGCGTGACCATGCAGTTGCCCGAAGGCGACCGCTACAGCCTCGACAAGGAGCGCATGCTGTCGACCATCTCGGTGCTGTTCGGCGGCCGCATCGCCGAAGAGATCTTCATGCACCAGATGACGACCGGCGCCAGCAACGACTTCGAGCGCGCCACCTCGATCGCCCGCGACATGGTCACGCGCTACGGCATGACCGACGAGCTTGGCCCGATGGTCTACGCCGAGAACGAAGGCGAGGTCTTCCTCGGCCGCTCGGTCACGAAGCAGGTCAACGTGTCCGAACGGACGATGCAGAAGGTCGATTCCGAGATCCGCCGCATCATCGACGAGCAGTACGCGGTCGCGCGCAAGCTCATCGAGGACAACCAGGACAAGATGCACGAGATGGCCAAGGCCCTGCTCGAGTACGAAACGATCGACGCCGAGCAGATCGAAGACATCATGAGCGGCAGGCCGCCGCGGCCACCGAAGGACTGGCCGAATCCTCCGGTCAAGCCCAGCACGGGCGTTCCGCCCGTCACCCCCGGCAACGCGCCGGCGGCTGCGTGACGAGCACAGGCATCTCGATGGACAACGGGGCTGCGGCCCCGTTTTCTTTGGTGGTCGTCTCGCCGACATCGCCATGATCTGGCAGACCGCGCGCTTTCGTATCGATCTGGCGCTGCCGCGCGTGATGGGCATCGTCAACGTGACGCCCGATTCCTTTTCCGACGGCGATCCGTCGTCGACGCCGGCGCGCGCCCTGGCGACGTGCGAACGGCTGCTGAAAGAAGGCGCCGACCTGCTGGACTTCGGCGGCGAGTCGAGCCGCCCCGGCGCCGAGCCGGTCAGCGCCGAGACCGAGCTGGCGCGGTTGCTGCCGGTGCTGCGCGAGGCCGTCGGCTTCGGTTGCCCGATCTCGGTCGACACGACCAAGCCGGAGGTGATGCGCGCGGCGCTCGATCTCGGCGCCGACATCGTCAACGACGTGTCCGCCTTGCGTGCGCCGGGCGCGCTCGAGCTGGTGGCGTCACATCCGGCATGCGGTGTCTGCCTCATGCACATGCGCGGAACGCCTGCGACGATGCAGGCAGACACGCAATACGCGGACGTGGTCGCAGAAGTCGTGGCGTTTCTGAGCGGGCGCATCGCCATGCTCGAAGGCCATGGCATGGCGCGCGAGCGCATCGTCGTCGACCCTGGCATCGGCTTCGGCAAGGCGCCAGCGCAAAACCTCGAGCTGCTGCAGCGGCAGGGAGAGCTGCTCGCCATCGGCGTGCCGATCCTGGCCGGCTGGTCGCGCAAGGCG
>DAIMIM010000255.1:0-5200 GCA_036722755.1 Caldimonas sp.
GCGGCTGCATCGGGCCGATGATCACGGCCGTCATCTGGCTGCGCTCCATCAGCGCGACCGGTATCTCGGCGTTCTCGGGACCGGGCGCGCGAACATCGGCGTGGAAGATGCGCAGCGTGTCTTCCTGGCGCCGCACGAGCGTCGTGCGCTCGATCATGGCCAAGGTACGCAAGGTGGTCTTCTCGCGCAGGTGCAGGCGTTCGATCGGCCGGCCGCCGGCGTCCGACAAGGCCTTGACCACCGCCGACGCCCAGACGCCGACCGGGTCGAGCAGCGTAATCATCGACGATGCGGTTTCGAGATCGGCGCGGGTCGCCGCGAAGTGCTCGCGAATCGCCTGCGCCGGCGAGCCGGTGACGACCAGGTCGCTCAGATGGCGGTCGATGATCTGGCCGCGATCGTTGACCTCCGTGGCGGTGCTTTCCATGATCGCCGTCGCGGCGAAGCCGCCTTGCGAGTCGGCTTGCGTATCGTCGAAGTCGCGTTGCTTGCGCGACGGGCCGAGATCTCCGAAGAGCGATGTGAGCATGAAGGTTCCCTGCGCGCAGATGCGCGCTGCGTTCATGCGGGCCAGTCTAGGCCCCGTCGGCGCAGGGCCCTTTCGTACGTCTCGTTACAAGGACACGCGGCATGGGCAAGCCGATGACCGGCGCGCGCGTCAGAGCCGCTTCACGCTGCCGCTTCCGGAGATGCTGGCCGACGGCGTCGCCGCGCCGTTGTAGCGCACGCGACCGGAGCCGGCGATCGAGACCGCGAGCTTTTTGTCCGCGTTGACCTCGGCGCTGCCGCTGCCGGCGATGCTGATGTTGACGTCGTCGACCGCGAGTTGTGCGAGAAGGCAGTCGCCGCTGCCGCCGATGTTGATCGAGAGCGCCTTCGCATGCCCGTCGCTGCTGAGCCGCCCGCTGCCGCCGATGTTGACCAGCAGCCGCTCCGCATCGAGGCCGGCGAGGGCGACGCGCCCGGGACCGCCGATCGCGACATCGAGCCGCTGCGCATGCAGGCCGGTCGCCACGACCCGTCCCGAACCGCCGAGATCGAGCGCCGTCAGGTTGACGAGATCGATGCGCACGCGGATCGGCTGCGACGACGACCACTGCACGTCGTCGCGCGCCTTGATCTTCAGCGTGCGCGCTCCGGCCGCGCCCTCGAGACGCGTTTCGATCAGGGGCAGCAGGTTGTCGTCGCCGCTCAGCTCGATGCCTTCCTGGGTGCCTTGACGAATCTCGACCTCGAATGCGCCGCCGACGTCGACGCGCGCCACGCCGGTCGCCTCGCGGCGTTCGGTGACGATTTTTCCGGAGCCGCGAACGAACCGGTCGAAGGCGAGAGCGCGTGTCGATGCGAGCGCAGCGAGGCAGACGACAACGAGGCGACGGGGATGATCCATGGCGGTGACCATTGTGAAGTTGGACGAGGCGATGATGCTCTCGCCGACCCTTGCCGAGCGCCAGCCGCGTGCGACGAACTGCGTCGGCGTCGGGCTGCGCCGTTGCCTCGGGCGATGGACGGGGTCCGCTACGATGGCGTCCCGAGCCCGTGATGCCTGCCGCCACTCTTCACTCCAGCGCCGCCGCCGCGCCGCCTTTTCGCCAGGACGCCGCGGTGATGGGCCTGGTCGGCCTCGCGCACTGCATCAGCCACTTCAGCCAGTTGCTGCTGCCGCCGCTCTTTCCGTGGCTGATGCCGGCGTTTCACCTGAACTACGCCGAAGTCGGCACGCTGCTGACGATCTTCTTCATCGTCTCCTGTGCGGTTCAGGCCGGGTCCGGCTTTCTGGTTGATCGCCTCGGACCGCGCCCGGTCCTGTTCGGCGGCCTCGGCCTGATCGCGCTCGCGGCGTTCGGCTATGCCTCGAGCACCAGCTACGCCATGCTCGCCGGCTTCGCCGTCGTCGCTGGCGTCGGCAACGGCGTTTTCCATCCGGTCGACTACACGCTGTTGAACCGGAAGATCCACACCTCGCGACTCGGCCATGCATTCAGCGTGCACGGCATCACAGGCAGCCTTGGTTGGGCCTTGGCGCCGGCGATGATGGTCTCGATCGCACTTGCATTCTCTTGGCGTGCGGCGCTGGCGTCGGCGGGCGGCCTGACGCTGGTCGTGCTGGTCGTGCTCTGGTTCAACCGGTCGCATCTCAGCATCGACATGACGGGCGCGGCGCGACCTGCAGCGCAGGCGAGAGGTCCTGCCAAGGAAGGCAACTTCGCGTTCCTCGGCATTCCCGCCGTCTGGATGTGCTTCGGATTTTTCTTCTTCTACGCGGTCGTTCTCGGCGGCGTCCAGGCCTATGCACCCGAAGCGGCACGCGTGCTCCACAACGTGCCGACCCGGTGGGCGGGGCTGTGCCTCAGCTTTTTCATGGTGGCGAGCGCCGGCGGCATGGTGCTTGGCGGATTTCTCGCCGCCGATCCGTCGCGCTGCGAAAAGATCGTCGGCGTCGGCTTCGGCCTCGCTGCGGTCGTCGCGCTGACGATTGGCTTCGCCCCGCTCACGCCTGCGGCCGTGCCGGTGTTGTTCGTGCTGATGGGCGCGGCCACGGGCATCGCTGGCCCGTCGCGCGACCTGATCGTCAAGCGGGCGGCGCCACCCGGCGCGACCGGCCGCGTCTATGGCGTCGTCTATTCGGGGCTCGACATCGGCCAGGCGATGGCGCCGTTGATGTTCGGCCCGCTCATGGACATGCATCGCCCGTCCGACGTCTGGCTCGGCATCGCGATCGTGCAGGTGATCCTGATCGCCAGCGCCTTCAACGTGCGCAACGTCCGACGCACCGTGCTGTCGCCGATCGCCACATAGACGCGGCGTTTGCAGCCGGGCAGCGCGACCCGGCCTGCGACGGGCCGTCAGACACAGCGGCGATGCCGTTCGATGCAGGTCGCGAGCACCTCGTCTGCCGGCCGCTTCCACCAGTTGCCGCTCGAGAAGATCTCGGCCTCGCTGTAGCCGTCGAAGCCGGCCGCCTCGACCTGGCCGCGGATGCGCGCGATCTCGATGACGCCGTCGCCCATCATGCCGCGGTCGTTCAGCATGTCGGTCGTCGGCACCAGCCAGTCGCAGACGTGGAAGGCGAGCAGGCGATTGCCCCGACCGGCGCGCGCGACCTGCGCGTCGAGCGCCGGATCCCACCAGACGTGGTAGACATCCACCGCGACGCCAAGGGCAGCGCGGTCCGGTGCATCGACGCGGAGGGCAGCGCGGTCCGGTACATCGACGCCGAGCGTGGCGCCGGTGCCGTCGGCCGGATCGATGGCGTCGCACAGGTCGAGGGCCTGACAGAGCGTGTTGACGCAGGCCCGCTCGGCCGCGTACATCGGATGCAGCGGCTCGATCGCCAGTGGCATCCCGGCGTCGCGCGCGGCCTCGAGCGTTGCGGCGATGCCGTCGCGCACGTCGCTTCGCGCCGCGAACAGATCCTTCGATTGCGGTGCGCCAGCGAGCGCACCCGGCAGCCCGCCGACGACGAGCACGAGGCACGGCGCGCCCAGCGTCTTCGCCTCGTCGATGGCGCGCCGGTTGTCGTCGAGCGCGGCCTGTCGGCCGGCCGCATCGAAGGCCGTGAACATGCCGCCACGGCAGTAGCCCGACAGCGCGATGCCGCTGCTGCGCAGCATCTGCGCCGTGCGCTTCAGGCCGATGCCGGCGACCTGGTCGCGCCACGGCGCGATGGCGCGGATGCCGTGCCGCGCGCACGCCTCGATGATGGCGTCGAGCGGTCCGGCACCACGCAACGTCGCGGTGTTGATCGAGAGCCAGCGATGGTCGGGCGAGAAGTCGCGCATCGTCGCCCTCAGGTGTCGATGCCGCCGAGCGCGAGCAGGTGCGTCATGCGCGCGGCGGCCAGCTCGGGCTGCTCGATCAGGCCGGCCGCATCGGCGAGCCGGAACGCCTCGGCGAAGTGGAGCAGCGACCGCGCGCTCTGCTGGCCGCCGACCATGGTGAAGTGCGACTGGTGGCCGTTGATCCAGGCGAGAAAGACGATGCCGGTCTTGTAGAACCGGGTCGGCGCCTGGAAGATGTGGCGCGACAGCGGCACGGTCGGCGCCAGGATCGCGTGGAAGCGGTCGATGTCGCCCGAGGCGTGCGCCGCGAGCGCGGCACTGGCGGCCGGCGCGATCGCATCGAAGATGCCGAGCAGGGCGTCGCTGTGGCGCTGGTTGCCCGATCTGCCGACACCGTCGCCGGCGATCAGCTCGGCATAGTTGAAGTCGTCGCCCGTGTACATGCGCACGCCGAGACCGTCAGGCCCTCCGGTGGCCGGCAGGCGCCGCCGCATCGCGATCTCCTTGTCCTTGTCGAGCAGCGAGATCTTGATGCCGTCGACCTTGCCCGGGTTCGCGGCAATGACGCCGAGCGCCGTCGCCATGGCCTGGTCGACGTCGGCGCTGCCCCAGTAGCCGGCCAGGGCCGGATCGAACATGTCGCCGAGCCAGTGCAGGATGACCGGCTGTCTCGCCTGCATGAGGATCCGGTCGTAGACGCGCTCGTAGTCGGCCGGCCCGCTCGCCACCCGCGCCAGCGCCCGGCTGGCCATGACGATGAGCTTGCCGCCGAGTGCCTCGATTGCTTCCATCTGCGTTTCGTAGGCACGGATCACGTCGTCGACGCTGGTCGGGTCGCTCGCCACGAGATGGTCGGTGCCGCATCCGCAGGCGACGAGCGCGCCGGGGAAGTCCTTCGCGGCATCGAGGCTGCGCCGGATCAGCGCGAGCGAGGTCGGCCAGTCGAGGCCCATGCCGCGCTGAGCCGTGTCCATCGCTTCGGCGACGCCGAGCCCGAGCGACCAGAGCCGCTGCCGGCAGGCGATCGTGGCGTCCCAGTCGAGCGTCGCCTCGAGCCACGGATCGGTCGAGGCGAGCGGATCGGCGACAACGTGTGCGGCCGAATAGGCGATGCGATCGAACGGAGCTTGCGGTGCGGCGGCCGCGAACGCGGTCGTTTCGCGCAGACGGTAGGTCTCGAGCGAACCATTCGAAAGCGGCAGGCGCAGCGACAGGGCCACGGCGTGCTCTTCGAGACTAGATCGACAGCGCGGGCACGTCGACCCAGCGCCGATCCTTCCAGCTCGCCAGCGCCGCTTCGACCAGCTGCACCCCTTTCGCACCTTCGGCAAGCCCGTGGCTCCAGGGCGCGTTCTCGGCGACATGGCGGATGAACTGCTCCCACTGGATCTTGAAGCCGTTGTCGAAGGGCTCGACGT